>QKGW01000416.1 GCA_003250275.1 Alphaproteobacteria bacterium | reverse complement strand
CTTCGAAGTCGCGCAACGGTCCCATCGGTCACTCCGCCGCGAACTTGCGCAGCGTCGGCGCGTCGAGGCCGCGGCTGAGGTCCGCGAGCGCGTCGGCGGCGAGGTCGTCGAGGGCCGCGCGGTAGGCCGCGAGGCCGCGGCTGAGGAGGTTGTAGAGCACCACCGCGGGGATCGCCGCGACGAGGCCGAGTGCGGTGGCGAGCAGCGCCTCGGCGATGCCGGGTGCGACCACCGCGAGGTTGGTGGTGTGGCTCGCGGCGATGCCGATGAAGCTGTTCATGATTCCCCATACGGTGCCGAACAGGCCGACGAACGGCGCGGTCGCGCCGATGCTGGCGAGTGCGCCGATGCCCGCGCGCAGCCCCCGCACACGCGCCTGCACGGCGCGGGACATCGCCAGTTCGGCACGCGCGAGCGCACCCGCGCCGCCGGTCTCGCGCGCCGCGATCTCGGGGATTTCGGCTTCCGGGGCGGCGATCCGCTTGCCCGCGCGGAGGGCGCGGACGCGGCGGATCGCGGCGCGGAGCGCGCAGGCCTTGGCGATCGCGACGGTCCATGTGGCGGTAGAGGCGAGGAACAGCCCGATCATCACCGCCTGCACCACCGCGTCGGCGTCGAGGAACATCCGCCACGGCGAGAGTGCGCCGATCTCGGGAACGAGGATCGGGGTCATGCGCCGCGCTCCCACACCACCGAGACCGGAGTGCGCCAGAGGAAGCGTTCGAGGTGCGTCGCGACGATGCCCTCGATGCGGCGGAGGTCGTCCTCGCTCGCCGCCTCGCAGGTGAGGTCGAGACCGGCGTCGTCGGCGTGCATCCGGCAGTCTCCGGCGGGGAATGCGGCGTGGCCCTCGTAGTCGCGGTGCTCGACCGGGATCTTGTGGGAGAAGTGCTTGCACATCTGGCCGAGCGTGCGTTTCGCGTGCGGCGTGTCGACGCGGGCGTAGGTACGGAACATGGGAACCTCCTTTCAGGCGAGGGCGCGGTCGGCGACGACCACCGGCAGCCCCAGGGAACAGGTTTCGACGCGCGCGGCGACGTCGTAGGCGGCGGCGAGCGTGTCGGGCGTGACCGCCGCGCGCGGCGGCCCGGCGGCGAGGACGCGGCCGTCCTTGAGCACCGCTACCGCGTCGGCGAAGCGCAGCGCGAGGTTGATGTCGTGGATCGCGACGAGGGCGACGGCGCGGTCGCGCCGCGCCGCACCGCGCACTGCTTCGAGTACGAAGATCTGCCAGCGCAGGTCGAGCGCGCTGGTCGGTTCGTCGAGCAGCATCAGACGCGGCGCGCGGGCGAGCACCTGCGCGAGCGCGACGAGTTGGCGCTGCCCGCCGGAAATCCGATCGAGCCGGCGGAACGCGAGCCCGGCGAGGCCGAGGCGGGCGAACGCGCTCTCGATCCGCGCGTCGCGCTCGGCGGCGGCTAGGCCGGGGCAGGCGGCGCGCAGCGCGCCGTCGACCGCCTCGTAGGCGATCAGCGAGGTTGCGCTCGGCAGACTCTGCGGCAGGTAGCCGACGACGCGGGCGCGCGCCGCGGGCGCGAGATCGAGCAACGGCGCGCCGTCGAGGTCGACTTCGCCGGAAGCGCGGATCAGCCCGGCAAGGCTCTTGAGCAGGGTCGACTTGCCCGCGCCGTTGGCGCCGAGCAGGGCGACGACGCTGCCCGGCGGCAACGGCGGCAGGGCGACGCGGTCGAGCACCGCGTGGCGACCGTAGGCGGCGGAGAGGGCGCGAATCGCGAGCGCGCTCATCCGCGCCGCCCCTGCACCAGCAACAGTGCGAGAAACATCGGAATGCCGACGATGGCGGTGACGATGCCGACCGGCAGCAGGGTGCCGGGCGCGAGGGTCTTGCTCGCGAGCGAGGCGAGGCTGAGCATCAGCCCGCCCGCGAGCGCCGCGCCGGGGAGGAGGAAACGGTGGTCTTCCCCGAGCAGCATCCGCGCGACGTGCGGCGCGACCAAGCCGACGAAGCCGATGGTGCCGACGAACGCAACCGCCGCCGCGGCGAGCACGCTGACGCGGGTGAGGGTGGCGAGGCGCAGGCCCTCGACGCCGATGCCGATCGCGCGGGCGTGGTCCTCGCCGGCGCGCAGCGCGGTCATCGCCCAGGCGCGGCGCAGCGACAGCGGCAGGCACGCCGCGAGCACCGCGGCGACGAGGCCGACGTGCGCCCAGGTCGCGCGCGCGAGGCTGCCCATGCTCCAGAACACGATCTGCTGCACCGCGTCGGCGCTCGCCAGATACTGCACCAGCCAGACCAGCGCGCTCGCGGCGAAACCGAGCGCGACGCCGAACAGCACCACCGTCTGCGCGCCCGCGCCCTGGCGCATCGCGAGCCCCTGGACCATCAGCGTCGCCGCCATCGCGAAGACGAACGCGGCGACCGGCAGCAGCCATTCGCCGCGCAGCCCCGGCACGGCGACGCCCCAGACGATCGCGAGCGACGCGCCGAGGGTGGCGGCGTGGGCGATGCCGAGGGTAAACGGGCTCGCGAGCGGGTTGGCGAGGACGGTCTGCATCTCCGCGCCCGCGAGGCCGAGGGCGGCACCGACCGCCAGCGCCATCGTCGCGGCGGGGAGGCGGATGTCCCACAGCACCACGCGTTCGATGCGCGTGAGCGCGTCGGGCGTGAAGAGGCCGGTCAGTACCCGGTCGAACGGCAGCCCGGCGGCGCCGGTGGCGACGTCGGCGAGCAGCGCCAGGGCCGCCGCCGCGGCGAGCGCCGCGAGCAGCAGCGCGCGCCGCCCGACGATGCGGGCGTAGCGCGCGGCGAGGGCGGGCTCGGCGGCGGCGCTCATCGGACCGCGGTCCAGTAGGCGCCCTCGGCGACGAACGGCTGGAAGCGCTCCAGCATGTCCGCAAGGGTCGCCGCCGGGTCGAGGTCGGCGAAGGCGTCGGGATGGAACATCTTCGCCATCGCCTGCACCGCGACGGCGTTGAACGGCGAATGGAAGAAGTGGTGCCAGATCGCGTAGGCGCGGCCTTTGCGTACCGCGTCGAGGTCGCGGATGCCGGGGCGCGAGAGGCTGCGGGCGAGGCTTTCGCGCGCCTCGGCGGGGCTCACGCCGGGGCCCATCTGGATCCGCGCCGGGTGGCTCTCGCGATTGGACGGGTTGCCGATCGCGGTGCCGAGGTAGACGTCGGGCTGGGCGGTGAGCAGGCGTTCGAGGCTGACCAGACCGGAATTGCCGGGGATCAGGCCGGTGCCGAGGTTGCGGCCGCCGGCGCGCGCGACGAGGTTGCCGATCACCGCGCTGCCGACGGTGGCGCAGCAATCGGCGGAGAGGCCGACGCGGTTTTCGACGAACACCAGCGGGCGCTCCGTCACTCCCGCGAGGCGCGAGTCGACCGCACCGAGGGCGTCGGCGTAGGCGCGGGCGAACGCCTCGGCGCGCGCGGTTTCGCCGAAGATCTCGCCGAGCAGGCGGATGCTTGCCGGAGTGTTGATCAGCGGGTCCCTGAAGAAGTCGATGAACACCACCGGGACGCCCGCGGCGGCGAGACGGTCGAGCACCGCGGCTGCCTGTGGGCCGGGGCCGTGTCCGGCGAGACCGAAGATCGCGAGGTCGGGCCTGCGTGAAATCGCCGCCTCGACGTCGAAGGTGTCGCCCGAGGCCTTGCCCACCGGCGGGATCGCGTCGACGGCGGGAAAAGCCTTTCGCCACAGCGCGTATCCGGCGGGGTCGAGGAGCGGGTATTCGCCCATCGTTCCGACGATGCCGCGGGTCGGGTCGCCGCCGCGCACCACGCCGAGGGCGATCAGCATCCGCCCTTCGCCGAGGATCACCCGTTCCACCCGGTCGGGAACGGCGACGCGCCGCCCGGCGACGTCGACGACGTCGCGCGCGAGCGCGGGCAGGGGGGCGAGCAGCAGCACGGCGAGCAGCAGCAGACGGATCATCGGGCGGAACTCCGGAACGCGTGGGACACCAGGCGCGTGGCGCGGGCGAGGGCGGCGGGGATCACCGAGCCGTGGGTCTCGCCCGCGAAGGTCGCGTAGCTTGCGGGGATGCCTGCCGCGGCGAGGCGGGCGGCGAAATCGCGGGCGTTGCCGACCATCCGGCGCGCGCGCAGGCGGTCGAGGTGGCCGGGGCGCTCGGTGAGCGGGTCGTCGGTCTCCTCGTATTCGGCGGAGGTGACGACGAGCACCGGGCGCGCTCGCGCGGCGGCGTCGGCGGACGCCGACGTCAGCGCCGCATGATTCCACCACAGCGATGGGCTGAGGGCGGCGAACGCGGCGTAGTCGCCGGGGTGGACGAGCGCGTTCCAGGCCGCGAACAGGCCGCCGTAGGAGTGGCCGAACAGCGCCTGCCGCGCCGGGTCGAGCGGCGCGAGGCGGGCGACCGCGGGTTTGACCGTGGTTTCGAGAAACGCGCGGAACGCCTCCGCACCGCCCTCGGCGGGGTTTTCGCCGCCGGGCGGGGTGAAGTCGCGGGCGCGCCGCCGCGGCGCATCCGCGGCGGCTTCGACCCCCACCACCACCATCGGCAGCACGCCGGTGTCCTCGGGCCTCGCGCCCTGGCTGCGGACGAAGCTCGCGAGGATGGCGAAGGTGCGGCCGGCGTCGAGCGCATAGACCGATGGCCAGCCGTTCGCGGGTGGCGGTCCGTCGGGACGGTAGACCTGGACGCGGTAGTCCTCGCCGGGGGCGAGGGGGAGCAGAAACTCGATCGCGCCCGGTACGATGACCGGACGCGTCGCATCCGCCGCCGCCGGAGCGGACGGCAGAAGCGCGAGGGCGAACGCGGCGAGAACTCTTCGCGCCATCAGAACTTCGCCGTGATCTTGAGAACGGCGCTGAACGGTTCGCCGTAGTAGTTGAAGATCGTGCCGTTGCTGCCGGCGCGGGCGTAGTAGGTCTTGTCGAAGATGTTGTTGAGGGTGAGCGTGGCGTCGACCGAATCGGTGATCGGCACGCCGATCTGCGCGTCGAACAGCGCGTAGCCGTCCTGCACCCAGCGGGTGCCGGCGCTGTTCTGGCCGTAGTAGCTCGACACCATGCGTGCGCCGCCCGCGACCCAGAGGTCGTCGAGCGCGCCGTCGAAGAGCGCGTCGTCGAAGGTGTAGCGGGCGCGGAGGTTGAGGGTGTGCTTCGGCGTCCAGTTGCTGAAGGTGGCGCCGACGGCGCTCGCGTCGGAGCGGGTTTCGGAGAGGACGTAGGCGTAGCCTGCGAACACCTCGAGGTTCTCGGTGACGCGGCCGGCGACCTCGGTGTCGATGCCCTTGACCACCACCTTGCCCGCCGAAAGGTAGGAGCCGGGGTTGTCGGGATCGCTCATCGAGCGGTTGTAGTCGACGAGACGGTAGACGCCGATCTGGGCGTTGAGGCGATCGTCGAGGAAGCCGCCCTTGAGGCCGACCTCGACCTGCTTGCTCTCGCGCGGGTCGATGAGGTCCCCCCCGGCGGTGGCGGTGGTCTGCGGCTGGAACGATTCGGCGTAGCTGGCGTAGGCGGAAATCTCGTCGGTGAGGTCGAGCACCGCGCCGAGGAACGGGACGAACTTGCCGGATTCGGAGGTGCCGGTCTCGACGCCGCTGACGTTGTTGGTCTGGTCGAGGTCGTAGGCGGCGAGGCGGCCGCCCGCGATCAGGGTCAGGGGCGCGATCGGCTTCACCCGCACCTCGGTGTAGAGCGCGCCCTGTTCGAGGGTGCTGTCGGTGTCGCTGGTCTGGGCGACGTCCATCTCCGCGAGCGACGACGCGGTGTCGACGGTGAAGCCGGAAAACATCCCGCTGGTGCCCGCGGTGAGGCCGCTCTTGGTGATGCGGTAGTCCGCACCGACGGTGAAGGTGTGGGTGAGGCCCCAGGCCTCGACCGGCTGGGTGAGGTGGACGTCGGTGGCGACGCTCTGCTCGTCCCAGTGGCGTTCGGTCGCGCGCATGTTGAAGGTGTCGGTCGCGGCGTCCACCGTGGAGGCCGAGAACGCATACTTGAAGTCGGTCTCGCGGGTGACCGCGCGCGCCGCCGCCTTGATCTCGCCGCCCGAGGCGAGGCGGTGCTCGAGTTCGATCAGGCCCTGGGTGTCGGTGCTGTCGAAGCGGTTCCAGTCGGCGCCGACGAAGGTGGAGCGGTCGACGCTGAGGAAGGTGCCGTCGGCGTAGGCGGGCAGGCCGAGGTCCGGCACCTTGTCCTTTTCGTCGTGCGAGAGCGCAAGCGAGAGAGTGGTGTCGGGGGTGAGGTCGATCTCGACGGTGCCGTAGGCGAGCTTGGAATCGGTGCCCGCGTTGTCGACCCAGCTTTCGCGGCTGTCGTAGGCGGCGACGAGGCGGCCGCGCACGGTCTTGCTCTCGTTGAGCGCGGACGTGACGTCCATCTCGCCGCGATAGCTGTTCCACGAGCCGATGCTGACGCTCGCGGCGCCGCCCGGTTCGGCGAGGGCACGCTTGCGGGCGAGGTTGACCGTGCCGCCCGGCTCGCCCGCGCCGCCGACGAGGCCGCTCGGGCCGCGCAGGAACTCGATGCGGTCGAACATGAACATGTCGGGCTGGGTGCCGTAGGCGCTCGACACCGTCGAGGGCAGGCCGTCGATGTAGAAGGTGTCGAGCTCGAAGCCGCGCACGAAGATCGCGCCGCGTCCGGAATCGGTGGGCAGTACGGTCGCGCCGGTGGCGGTCTGCATCGCCTCCTCGAGCCGGGTGATGTTCTCCTCGGCGATGCGCGCGTGCGGGATCACCGAAACCTGCTGCGGAATCTCGCGCAGGCTGGTCGCGCCCTTCTGGCCGACACCGGCGCGCCGCACCGCGTAGTCGCGCGTGCCTTCGGTGGCGTCCGGATCGGGTGAGACCACGCCCGCTTGCCCCTGCACCGAGACCGTGCCGAGCTGGATCGCGCCGCCTGCGTCGATGCGTTCGACGATCACGCTGGTCGCGTCGATCTTGCGCCAGATCAGGCCGCTGCCGTCGAGGATGCGGGTGAGCGCGGTTTCCGGCGCGAGCGTGCCCGAGGCCCCGGTGGTGGTGCGGCCCGCGACGAGCGCCGGGCCGACCGCGACCTGCCATCCGACCTGGCGGCCGAACGCGACGAGGGCGTCGCCGAGCGCCTGTGGCGCGATCGCGAAGGCGGCGGGTTGGGATTGGGCCGGCGTCGCGGTCTGGGCGAGGATCGGCGTGGGTGCGGCGGCGGCGAGCAGGATGGCGGCTCCGGCGAAGAGCCAGTCGCGTCGGGCGCGGCGCGGCGCGGCGAATTCGGTCATACGGTATGTCCCCCGGCTGAGAGTCGAGAATGCGAAGCATTCGCAATCAACCACCAAGACGGATGGGGACGCGCGATTTCTCACGCCGGACCGATTATTTTTTCACGGTTCGCCAAATTCCCGGAATCACCGGCCGTGCCGCGAGGCCCTGCGGTGCGAGTAGGGCGGCGAGCGCGCGTCCCGGATCG
>QKGW01000422.1 GCA_003250275.1 Alphaproteobacteria bacterium | reverse complement strand
TGGAAGAACCCGCTGGTGAAGCTGATGATCGCGCTGTTCCTGGTGATGGATCTCGCGTTCTTCTTCGCCAACGCCGGCAAGATCCTGCACGGCGGCTGGTTCCCGCTCGCGGTCGCGCTGGTGATCTTCGTGCTCCTCACCACCTGGAAGCGCGGCCGCCAACTGCTTCTCGATAAGCGCGCTGCCGACGCCTTCCCGATCGATCTGTTCCTCGACGGCGTGGCCTCGAAGGTCACGCGGGTGAAGGGCACGGCGATGTTCCTCACCGGCAAGGGCGATGGCGTGCCGACCGCGCTGATGCACAACCTCAAGCACAACCAGGTGCTGCACGAGCGCATCGTGCTGCTCGGCATATCGGTCGACGAGCGCCCCTACGTGCCGCCCGACGAGCGGGTGAGCGTGGTGCGCCTCGGGCCGGAGTTCTTCCGCGTCGTGCTCAACTACGGCTTCATGGACGATCCCAACGTGCCGAAGGCGCTCGCCAACGCGCGCGAGGACGTGCTCGGCTTCTTCTACGAGCCGATGACGACGTCGTACTTCGTGTCGCGCGAGACCATCATCCCGAGCAACAAACCCGGCATGGCGCTGTGGCGCGAGGGGCTGTTCGCGTGGATGAACCGCACCGCGACCACCACCACCGATTTCCTCCACCTGCCGGTCGGGCGGGTGATCGAACTCGGCGGTCAGGTCGAGATCTGAGCGCCGCGCGGGTTGCCGCCGGGCGACCGGCTGCCGACATCGTCTCCATCATGCAGGAGATACGCCGATGATTTCTCTCGATCCCGCCACCACCGCGTTGGTCCTCATCGACCTCCAGAACGGCATCGTCGCGGGCGCCACCGCGCCGCGCTCGGGCGCCGAGACGCTCGCCGCCGGGCAGGCGCTGGCGCGCCGCTGCCGCGCCGCCGGCGTCGCCGTGGTGCTGGTCAACGTCGGCTGGGCGGACGACTTCGCCGATGCGCCGCGCCAGCCGGTCGACCAGCCGCGGGTGTTCCCCGCCGAAGGTCTGCCCGCCGGGTGGAGCGACCTCGCCCCTGGCCTCGCGCAGCCCGGCGATCTGCGCGTCACCAAGCGGCAGTGGGGCGCGTTCTACGGCACCGAGCTCGACCTCCAACTGCGCCGCCGCGGCATCGCGACGGTGCTGCTCGGCGGCCTCGTCACCAACCTCGGCGTCGAATCGACCGCGCGGCAGGCGTGGGAGCGCGGCTACGCCACGGTGATCGTCGAGGACGCCTGCGCCGCGCCGACCGCCGAGATGCACGATTTCGCGATGCGCTGGATCTTTCCGCGCATCGCGCGCGTCGCCGCGGCGTCGGATCTGGCGTTCGCGCCGCGCCCATAGGCGCAATCGTCGGGGAGGAATTGAAACCCCAGGGCGTCGTGCATACGTGCAATCTGTTGACATTTTACAGGAAGCCCCGCCAAGGGGCGGAACGCACGGAACAGCGGGAGGTTCCCAATGGCGCTTGCGCGGAGTATTCGCAATATCATCAAAGGAGTAGCGTTCACGGCGGCGCTCGTGCCGATGACCGCGACGGCGGTTCTGGCCGAGGAATGGCCGGAGCGGCCGATCACCTTCGTCGTCGGTTTCGGCGTCGCGGGCAGCGCGGACCGCACCGCACGCGGTCTCGCCTCGTTCATCGCCGACGAACTCGGCCAGCCGATCAAGGTGATCAACAAACCGGGCGCGGGCACCCAGCTCGCCGCGACCTACGTGCTCCACCAGCCCGACGACGGCTACACCGTCTTCGCCACCTCGATCTCCCCCTACCTCGCCGACACCATCATCCACGGCGGAGCGCCCTACAAGCTCTCCGACTTCGCCTACGTCAACTCGCAGTGGAACGACTGGGACGTGATGCTGGTGCACAAGGACCGCCCGTATAAGACCGCCGCCGAATTCGTCGAGGCGATCCGCAAGGAACCGAAGAAGCACAGCGTCAGCGTGGTGCCGAATTCGAGCGGCCATCTGCACGCCCGTCTGCTCGCCGAGGCCGCCGGGGTGCCGGTCGAGAACCTCAACATCGTGACCTACCAGAGCGGCGGCGCGGCGCGCGCGGCGGTCGCCGGCGGCCAGGTCGACGCGACGATCATCTCGGCGGAAGGCTCCGAGGCGATCCGCGAATTCGTGCGTCCGCTCGCGGTCTACCGCGACGAACCCTCGAAGGAATGGGACGCCCCGCCGATCAACGAGGCGCTCAAGCCGCTCGGCATCTCGACGCCGATCCTCGATGGGTCGTCGCGCGGCCTCGCGGTGCGCGCGAGCTTCAAGGAGAAGTATCCGGACCGCTGGAACAAGCTCGTCGAGGCCTATCGCAAGACCCTCGCCAAGCCCGAGGTGCAGAAGTTCTTCAAGGAAGGCAACATCGGCGCCGACTGGCTCGGCCCGGACAAGACCACCGCGATGGTGATGCGCAACTTCGAACTGCTGCAGAAGTACAAGGATCTCGGCCAGTAACGTGAGGTGTGCGCCGCGGACGGGTCCACCCGTCCGCGGTCCTTCGGGAGGGTCTCTCATGGGCAACGTGCTCAAGCGTCTCGACTGGGGCCACGTCGTGTTCGTGGTCTGCATCGCGGCGCTTTCCGCGTGGTATCTCGGCGACGCGATCGCCGCCTCGCCGCGCGTCGAAAATCTCATTCTCATCGCGCCCGCCGCAGCGCTCGCGCTCGGGCTTTGCGCGCTGATCATCGGGCGCACGGTCTACGACGCGGCGACTGCGGACGCGTCCGCCTCGCCGCGCGCCGAGCGGACGCCGCTGACCTGGTCGCGGATGCGGCCGGTCGCGTTCATCGTGCTCTTCGGGCTTTACGTCGCCGCGCTCGAACCGATGGGCTTCGACGTCGCGAGCTGGCTGTTCATCGCCGCCGCGCTGGTGCTCACCGGCGAGCGCCGCATCTGGGTGATCGTCGGCTACGCGGTGGTGTTCGGCAGCCTCGCGGTGTGGCTGTTCGGTCTGATGATGCCCTATCCCATGCCGACTCTGGTGGTGCCCGTCCAATGATCGACTCACACGCTCTCGGGCAGGCGCTCGCCCTGCTGTTCAGCTCCCTCGCGCCGTGGATGGTGGTGATCCCCGGCCTGATCATCGGCCTCGTCTTCGCCGCGGTGCCGGGCCTGCAGATTTCCACCGCGATGGCGGTGTTTCTGCCGGCGACGCTGTTCATGGATTTCCTCCAGGCGATGCTGTTCCTCACCGCGATCTTCACCGCGGGGTCGTTCGGCGGCAGCGTCTCGGCGATCCTGATGAACATCCCCGGCACCTCGTCGTGCGTCGCCACCACCTTCGACGGCTACCCGATGGCGCGCCGCGGCGAACACAACGAGGCTCTCGGCCTCGCCCTCGGCGCGTCGTGCTTCGGCGTCGCGATGGGGTATCTCATCCTCTTCGTGCTGGTCGAACCGCTCTCCACCGCGGTGCTCAAGCTCGGCCCGTCGGAGATGTTCGTCGTCGTTCTCTGGGGCCTGACGCTGATCGCCACCCTGCGCGGCCGCTACATGGCGCGCGGCATCCTCGCGGGGGTGTTCGGGCTTCTCATCGCGACCATCGGCATGGGTGCGAGCAGCGCGATCCGCGGCACCATGGGCAGCCCCTATCTCCTCGACGGCATTCCCTGGGTACCGGGGCTAATCGGCCTGTTCGCCGCCTCGGAGCTCTTCAACCTCGTCGAGAAGCCCTATCTGGTCGAGAGCGAGGAGGCGCGGCGGTTGAGCTTCCGCCGGATCTTCAAAGGCTTCGCGATGACCTTCCGCTACCCCGGCGTGCTCCTGCGCGGCGGCCTGATCGGCACCTTGATCGGCGCGGTGCCGGGCGTCGGCTCGTCGGTCGCGAACCTCGTCTCCTACGCCGAGACGCGCCGCCGCGCGCCCGATGCCGAGACCTTCGGCACCGGCAACCCGAAGGGCGTGGTCGCGGCGGAATCCGCCAATTCGAGCGCCGAGGGCGGCTCGATCGGCACCCTCCTCGCGCTCGGCCTGCCGGGCGGCGGCGGCACTGCGGTGATGATGGCGGCGTTCATGATGCACAACATCACCGGCGGCCCGCGCTTCATCCGCGAGCAGACCGACATCGTCTACGCGATCATCATCGGCAACTTCGTGCAGGTGATCCTGCTCGTCGGCGTCGGGCTGGTGTTCATCCATTTCCTCAGCGCGATCGTCAAGGTGCCGCTGCGCTTCCTCGTGCCCTCGGTGCTGGTGCTCTCCACCCTCGGCGCGTATGCGCTCGAAGGCAGCATCGTCGGGCCGCTCACGGTGTGGGTGTTCGGCGGCTTCGGCTGGCTGCTTCGCCGCTTCGACTATCCGGTGGCGGGCACCGCGGTGGGGCTGATCCTCGGCAAGATGGCCGAGGGCGAACTCCTGCGCACCTGGCAGGTCAGCGGCGGCGATCCCGGCTATCTGCTCGACCGCCCGATCACCCTGCTGTTCTTCGGGTTGCTGCTGGTTTCGCTGTTCTGGGAACCGCTCAAGGCGCGGCTGTTCTCGGGGCGGCGGGGCGGCGCAGCGTCGCACGACGCCGCGCCGTGACCGCTCACGCCCTGGCGGCGGGAGGTCCGAGCAGGATCGGCGCGTAACGCAGCGCGAAGCCGAGGAACGCGGCGATCCACAGGCCGCCCGCGAGGTTGAGGGCGGTCGCGAAGCCGCCGTCGGCGAACGGCGCGGCGACGCGCGCCGCGGCTCCGGCGAAGGCGAGGGCGTAGAGCGCCACGTCGACGCGGTCGGCGGCGAGGCCGCGGCCCGAGTGACCGCGGCTCGCGCGCGTCATCACCGCGAGGGTCATGCTGCCGAAGGTGCCGACCAGCCAGACGTGAAGCGCCGCCACCGGGTCGAACGCGGCGGGCGCGAGCAGCGCCGCGGCGAGCAGGAGAAAGCCGAGCGGCACCGTGGCGTAGCCGAAATGCAGCACCGCGAGCAGCGGCTCGCCGAGCGTGGCGAGGCCGCGCCAGCGCGCGAGGCGCACCGCGTGCAGAACTCCGGCGACGGCGAGAAGCGGCGCGGTGACGCCGAGATCGGGGTCCGCCGTCCACGCCGCGAGGGCGAGCGCCGCGGCGGCGACCGCGAGACCGTCGAGAATGCCGAACGGCGGCGGCCCGGCGCGGCGGGCGTTGAGCCAGTTGCGGGTGAACACCGGAATGATCCGCCCGCCGATCACGATCACCAGCATCAGCAGCAGCGCCACGCCGGCGCGGGTGGCGTGAAGCGCGACCCCCGTGGCCGCGGCTTCGGCGTGGAAGGCGGCGTCGGCGGCGCCGAGCAGCGCGATCATGCCGACGATCGGCAGGTTGCGCAGGTTGCCCGCCGCGATCACCTCGCGGGCGAACACCGCCGCGAGCGCGATGGGGAAGGCGAGGTCGACGAGCGCGGCGGCGAGCGGCCCGGTCAGCGCCGACGCCGTCACCGCCGCGCGGCCCGCCCCCCACAGGACGACGAGGAGCAGCAGCGTCCGCCCCGCCACCGGCGGCCGCCCGGTCCAGTGGCTCACCGCGGTGAGCGCGAACCCGGCGACGATCGCCATCAGCGCGCCGAAGAGCATGGTGTGGACGTGCCAGTCGCGCGGCGCGAAGGCGGTCGGCGGTTCCCAGGCCCCGGCGAGCATCGGCAGCCAGGCGAGCACGCCGAGCGCCATCGCGAGCGCGCCGAGGAAGAAGAACGGCCGGAAGCCGCAACTCAGCCAGTGGTGAGAACGCGGCGCGGTCATTTCGCCGCGGTTCCCTGGCTCGCGTCGGCGGACTGCACCTCGGCGAGAATGCCGTCGAAACGCTTCGCCGCGAGGCGCGGGTGTTTGATCTTCCTGGCGGCGTCGAGGTTGACCGGATCGCCGACGATCACCGCGGCGACCATCCCCATCGCGTAGTGGGGACGGCATTCGACGCCGTAGACGCCGGGCACGGTGAAGGTGACGCGGACGTCCTTGCCGATCGCCCCGGCGAAGGGCTTCGCCCTTTCGGGCAACATCCCAGGGATGCTGCGCGCGTCGTGGCCGGGATTGGCGGCGACGAAGGTGACGCTGTCGCCGGGGGCGACGCGGACGACGTCGGGTTCGAACACCATCAGGCCCTTGGCGCCCTTGTTGAGCATCTTGACCTGGTGGTCGGCGGCCACCGCCGGTGCGGCGAAGGCGGCGCAGAGTGCGAGGGTGAGAACGGTGAAACGCATGGTCGGCCTCCTTGGGTTATGGGGAAAGCGTAGCGGCGGCGGCGGAACCGGTCGTTGCGCCGCCGCAAACTCGCGCACGGTCATTCCGGAATCGGCGCCGGAGCTTTGAGCTGGGTCATCAGGTCGTCGTTCCAGTCGCCGCTCACCTTGATCTGCGCGACCGCGCCGAACTCGAACGCCTCGATCAGGTTGTGGTTGAGGTAGGCGTAGGCGCCGGGCTGGCGGAAGCGGTAGAGCGCCGCCGCGGCGCTGCCGCCGCGCACGAACCAGGTCTCGAGATCGTGCGCGGGCGGGTTGGCGAACTTGCCGGTCTCCCAGACCTGGTTGCCGTGGCCGCCGATCAGATGCGGGCGGGTGTCGCGGTTGGCGGAGGAGTGGATCAGCAGTACCCGTTCGCCGACCTTGGCGGTCATCGCGCGGTCGCCGGTGAGCGCCCCGACCCGGCCGTTGAAGACGATGTGGCTGGGGGTGAGGGTGCGCATCGCCGCGACGGTGTCGGCGTACGACTCCGCGGGGCTGTCGTAGCGCTTGTAGGCGCCGGCCTCGTCCTTCGGCAGGTAGAGATCGAACTCGCCGATGGTGTAGGCGCGGTCGTAATGCAGCGGCGTGCCGTCGACGTCCTTGAGGCCGTCGCGCGGCAGCACCATCAGCACACCGCTCATCCCGCTCACCACGTGCCACGGCACCATGCCGGGCGGCGCGCAGTGGTAGACGAACACCCCGGCGCGGTCGGCCTTGAAGCGCAGGGTCACCTGCTCGCCGGGCTGTACGTGGGTGAGGTCGCCGCCGCCCATCGCGCCGGTGGCGGCGTGGAAGTCGACGTTGTGGACCATGGTGTTGGTGGCGGGATTGACGAGGGTGAGCTCGACGGTGTCTCCTTGGTGCACCACCATCGTCGGTCCGGGCATGGTTCCGTTGAAGGTCATCGCCTGCATCCGCGTGCCTTCGTCGTCGACCACCACCTCCTTTTCGGCGATGGTGAGGGTGAAGGCGACGATGCGCGGCGTGGCCGTGGTGGCCTGTTCGTGGGCCATCACCGCGGGCGGCGGCAGCAGCGTCGGGGCGATCCGCTCGGCGGCGGCGGCCGGGGCCGAAATTGCGGCGGCGGCGGCGGCGAGGAGCAGGGTACGGCGGAGGGTCATGGCCTGGGTCCTTCCGTAACGGTTTCGGTGGAACCAGTGAACGCGCTTTTCGCGCGGCGGTTTTTGCGGAATCGCAAGCTTGCGGACGATTCCGCCG
>QKGW01000307.1 GCA_003250275.1 Alphaproteobacteria bacterium | reverse complement strand
CAGCTTGTCGTCGTCGATATCCACCGCGCAGACCTGGAATCCCATCAGCCGCGCGTACTGGATCGCCATGTGGCCGAGGCCGCCGATGCCCGAGATCGCCACCCAGTCGCCCTTGCGCGCCTCGGTGCGCTTGAGCGCGTTGTAGACCGTCACCCCGGCGCAGAGAATCGGCGCGATCTCGACGAGGTTCGCCCCTTCCGGGATCGGAATCGCGTAGTCCGCGTCGGCGAGGGCGTATTCGGCGAAGGTGCCGTCGACGGTGTAGCCGGTGTTGGTTTGGCACTTGCACAGGGTTTCCCAGCCCGAGGTGCAGTACTCGCACTCGCCACACGCCGAATGCAGCCAGGCGATGCCGACGCAATCGCCGATGCACAGCCGCTCCACCCCTTCGCCGAGGGCGACCACGGTGCCGACGCCCTCGTGTCCGGGGATCAGCGGCAGGCGCGGCTTCACCGGCCAGTCGCCGTCGACCGCGTGCAGGTCGGTGTGGCAGACGCCGGAGGCGCGGATGCGCACCAGCACCTCCCCCGGACCCGGCTCGGGCACCGGCACTTCCTCGATCGAGAGCGGCGCGCCGAATGCGCGCGCCACCGCGGCCTTCATCATACGAGCCATGACCGCCTCAGATGATGCGGAACGATTCCGCCAGCACGCAGCGGCGCTGGCGCGTGAAGGTGCGGGCCGAGGTCAGGCCCTCGCCGGTCGGCCCGGCGATGGTGAACGAGGTGTGCCCCTCGCCGCCCAGGCCGATGCCGGCGTAGCACGGCGCGTTCTTGACGAAGATCGTGGTCTGCACCGCACGCGCGAAGGCGGTGAGGTTGTCGATGTTGGTCGAGTGCATGATCGCGGTGTGGCGGTTGCCCTTCTCCACCTCGACGCCGAAGCGGATGCCCTCCTGCACGGTCTTGACCGTCACCATCGGCAGGATCGGCATCATCTGCTCGATCCACACCAGCGGATGATCCTTCTCGGCGTGGAAGAACGCGAGGCGGCAGGCGTCGTTGACGATGATCCCGGCGTCCTTGAGGATCACCTGCACATCGCGGCCGATGTACTTGCCGTTGATGTGGCCGTCGACGACGACGAGGTCGGTGACCTTCTGCGCCTCCTCGGGGGAGAGCTGATAGGCGCGCCCGGTCTCCTCCATGAACTTGGTGAGAACGTCGGCGACCTCCTGCACCACGATCACTTCCTTCTCGCAGATGCAGAAGATGTTGTTGTTCACCGAAGCGCCGTTGACGATGCAGTTGGCGGCGCGGCGGAGGTTCGCGGTCTCGTCGACGAGGCACGGCGGGTTGCCAGCGCCCGCGCCGATCGCCTTCTTGCCCGAGCGCAGCACCACGTCGACCACCGCCTTGCCGCCGGTGGCGACGAGCATGTTGATCTTCGGATGCGAGACCAGGGCGTTGGCGCTGTCGAGCGTCGGTTCGGCGACCATGCCGACGAGGCCGGGCGGCCCGCCTGCGTCGACGATCGCCTGATGCAGCAGCAGCAGCATCTGCTTGCTGGTTTCCTTGGCGCTCGGATGGCAGTTGAACACCACCGCGTTGCCCGCCGCGACCATCGAGATGGTGTTGTTGATGAAGGTGCCGGTCGGGTTGGTGATCGGGGTGAGGGCCCCGATCACCCCCACCGGGGCGTATTCGAGGAGCATCATGCCGTTGTCGCCGGAGAGTGCGAGCGGCCGGATGTCTTCGATCCCAGGGGTCTTCTTGCAGCAGAGAATGTTCTCGCGGATCTTGTCCTCGACGCGGCCGAGGTGGGTCTCGCTCACCGCGAGGCGCGAGAGCCGTTCGTTCGAGTCCAGCACCCGGGCGCGGATCAGTTCGATGATCTCGCCCCGCTTTTCGAGGGTCAGGGCGAGCAGCGCCTTTTGCGCCGCCACTGCGGCCTCGACCGCGTCGTCGATGGTCGCGAAGATGCCGTCGATCGCCTCGCTCGGCGGCGAGACCTGCATTTCTTCGAGAATCTTCCGCACCAATTCGGCGACTTGAGTTTCGCTGGTCTGCATCTCACCGCTCCATGTTTTGCGCCGCGCGGGCGGCGCCGTTCGTCAACTCAATGCCAGCGCGACGCCGCCCAACACGGCCTCGCTCCGGGGTTCGCATTGCGGCAACGCCGCCTTCAGCGCGCCGATCAGGCTCGGCAGGAGCACCGGCGGCACCTCGGTCGCGAGCCGCCCCAGGCGCTTCGCCTGACGTTCCATTTCACCGAGCAGCGCCACCGCGGGCGCGGCGCAGGCGATGTCCTGCGCCACCGATCCGCCCGAAACGCCGAGGCCGCCGACCACCTGCCCGCCGAGCACCAGCGGCACGCCGCCGCCGAAGGTCACGATTCGCCCGCCGTGGCCGTTGCCGATGCCGTAGAGCGCCGCGCCCGGCTGCGCGAGGCGGCCGAGCTCCTCGGTGGTCATGCGGATCGCCGCGGCGGTGTAGGCCTTGTTCAGCGCAAGCTCGGTGCTCACCGGCAGGGTGCCGTCCATCCGCGCGAACCACTGCGGGCCGCCCTCGGCGTCGACCACCGCCACCGCCATCGGCACGCCGATGCGCGCCGCCTCGGCGCGGCAACAGGCGGCCAGCATTTCGGCGACGCAATCGGGAAGGGCGTGGCGCGGGCGCATCGGTCACTCCTCGATGTCGAACTGGTCGATGATGCCGATGATCGTCGCGTCGACCGGGCTCTCGGGGTTGTCCACCGCCACCCGCGCCGCCGATCCCATCACCACCAGCACCTGCTCGCCGACGCCCGCGCCGACCGCGTCGACGGCGACGAACGGCTGCCCTTCCGCCGCGCCCGAGCGCGGCGCGAGCGGCTGCACGATCTGGATCTTGCTGCCGACGAGGCGCTCGTGCTTGCGCGACGCCACCACGGTTCCGATCACCTCTCCGATCAACATCGCGTCATGCTCCTACCGGGGTTTTGACGATCCTCACGCCGTGGCGCTCCGCCGCCTCGCGCGCGAGGGGCGTGATCAGCGCGGCGGCGTCGCAATAGAGATCCGCGGCGGCGCGGGCGGCTGCCGACACTTCGCCCGCGCCGATCACCCGCGCGCGGCTGAGACGGCGGGCCCGCGGCAAACCGGCGTCGGGTTGGGTCGCGGCGGCCAGGGGAAGAACCGCCTCGACCCGTGCGGCGAGAGCGGCGAGCTCGACCACCGCAGCGCCGTACCCGATCACCGTACGCAACCGATCCTCGACCGCGCCGAGCAGCGCGCGGCTGCCCTGGCCGAAGCCGAGCGCATCGCGCCCCGGCCCCGGCACCACGCCGTCGACGGCGAGCACCAGAGGCTTGCCGGTGAACAGCGCGTGCAGCATCAGGTTGGCGGTGTCGTCGTCCGCGATCAGCGCGGCGAGCTTCGAGAGCGAGTTGACGCTCAGGAGCGGCACCACCACCGCCCGCGCCGCGGCGAGCGGACCAAACCACGCCCGTGGCGGCAGGATTTCCCAGTTCGGGAAGCCCGCGAGGCCGCTCTTTAGCGCGTCGCCGACGAGGTGTTCGGCCATCGCCGAGCAGATCAGCTTGACGCGGAAACCCTTCAAAATCAGCGATACGATCTGGTCGACGGCCTCGGCCTTGCCCACCGTCGCGCCGGTGACAACGACGATCAGCTCGCCGCGCGCGCCATCCGCCCCGATCTCGGGGGCGAGCCGCCAGAGAACCTCGCGCACCAGTTCGCGGATCGTCGCGTCGTCCATCCCTACCCCCTTGCCGCTTCGCGCGCGCAGCGCATCGCGATGCCGAGCGGCGTGACCAGCAGCGCATGTTCGGGCACCAGCACCGGCAGCCCGGTCTCCTCGCGCACCACCTGGGCGATGCCGGGGAAGCAGCTGGTGCCGCCGACGAGGTAGATCGTCCGCACCGCACGTCCGGCGAGGTGGCGGCGCACGATCGCGCCGATCTTCTGGAACACCGGCCGCACCACCGGGAAGAGATCGCCCTGGCGCGCCGGATCGGTCTTCATCTGCTCCGCCTCGTCGGTGGAGATGCGGAAGTTGCCCGCGAGCACGAGGTCGAGGTGGGTGCCGCCGGTCGGTTCGTCGGCGGTGTAGACCACCTTGCCGTCCTCGATCACCGAAATCCCGGTGGTGCCGCCGCCGATATCGACCACCGCGCCTTCCGCGATTTCGAGCACCTCGGCGGCGGAGCTCGGCTCGTCGAGCAGGCCGACGACGTGCAGGTCGGCGGCTTCGAGGACGTTGGCGAAAACCCGCGCATTGCGCCCCTCGGTGCCGGGCGGGAAGCACACCATCGCGTCGCGGATCGGGTAGCCCGAACGGCGGATCACCTCGACCTGGGCGCGCAGCAGGTTGGTCGCGCCGAGGTAGTCGAAGACCAGGCCGTCGCGCACGCTCGCACGGCTGCGCGTGACCATGCCGGCCACCGCGCGGCCCTCGGCGTTGACCACCGCGGTGACGATGTAGGCGGTGCCGAGGTCGACCCCGGCGAACAGCTGCGCACCCTTCGCCGCCGGCGCACGCAGCGCCAGCGCGCGTTCGAACGCCTCAAGCCGCGCATTGGCTTCGGGATGAATCTCGGTCACGCCGGTCTCTCCCACCGAATAGTTGCGCGGCGCGGCCCGCCCGATCGCGGCCGCCTGCGGAGCGTCGAGGGTGTGCGCCGCGCCCATCGCCTACTTCTCCTTGCCGATCACCGAACGGATCGCGGCCTCGGCTGCGCCGCGCGCGCGTTCGACGTCGGACTCCTTGCCCGACAGGTAGAGCCGCCCGACCGCGCCGAAGATGCGCACGTCGACGAGGGTGACGCGGGCGTTCTTCTCCGCTTCGTTGGCGGCGAGCGCGATGTAGGCGGCGGGTTCCACCTCCATCACGTACATGTCCTGGCCCGCGATCAGCAGCGAGGCGAGGCGGTTCACGTTCACCACCTGAGCGTGGTAGTCGTTCACCTTGTGGATGATCTCGGAGGACAGGATCCTCGGCTTGTTGCGGTCGTGTTCCTCGACCCCGAGGGTCTTGAGCACCGCGCCGCCGGCGTGCTGGACGTCGGCCTGGTTGCGCGAGTGGAACTCGAGCACGCCGACGACGCGCTCGACGACGAGCAGGCCGGGTTGCACGAACGCCGACTTGAGCGCGGCGTCCGCAACGCGGTTGATCATCAGTCCGGGCGCGATCTCGATGAACTGCGCGGCCATGCCGACCACCGGCAGGTATCCGCGCATGTTGGTTCCGAGGTACGCCGCGAACTGCGGCTGCAGGCGGTCCAGGTAGCAGAAGGCACGAAGTTCGACCACGACACTCTCCTTGATTTTGCAACGTCCTCGGAACCGGGCGCGCCCGGCGGTTCAGGCGCCGCTCACTTGCGGCGGGGTTTGCCCCCCGGCCTCGGCTTCGGCGGCGCCTTGGGCTTCGGCGCGGGCTTGGCCGGGGTGGACGGAAGCGCCGCCGGTGGTGCTGCGGGTTCGGAATGCGCAGGGGTCGGCGCTTCCGGTTCCGGTGTGGGGTGCACCTCCTCGACGGGCGGGGACGGCGGCACCTCCGGCGGCGCGGACTCGGGAACCGGCTCGGCCGGAACCGGCGCCTCGGGCGCGGGTTCGGGAGCCGGTTCGGGAGCGGGTTCGGGAACCGGCGCGGGGACCGGTTCGGGGATCGGAGCCGGCTCCGGCGCGGGAGCGGACACGGGTTTGGGATCGGGTTCGATCCGTCCCGCGCCGAAGCCGATGCGCGACGCGATCGCCCGAAGCTGGCGGTCGGGCCGTGCAATCACGTGGGTGGACACCACCGTGCCGACGCGGCGCGCGGCCATCTCGGCGGCGGAGACCGCGGCGCGCACCGCGGCGACGTCGCCCGAGAAACCGACGGTGACGAGGCCGCCCTTGGCGCTCGCGACACCGAGGACTTCGACGTTGGCGGCCTTGGCGCCCGCGTCGGCGGCCTCGATGGCGGCCACCTGCCCCCATGTTTCGATCAGTCCGAGGCTGCGGATTTCCATGGGTCCTCCCTTATTCCGAAGTCTTGGCCAGTTGCTGGAGCACCAGCCCGGCGATGCGTTCGATCAGCGCCCGGTCGTCGGTTCGCGGCGCGGGCGGGCGCGGCTTGAGGGCGCGCGGCGTCTCGACCGCCGCGTCATCGGCGAAAATCAACGGGTTGCCCTTGACCAGGCGGGCGGCGTTCTTGCCCAGGCGCATCAGCGCGCCGGGCTCGATCTCCGCGCCCGAAAGGGTGAACAGCGGCGGCCGCCCGGCGAGGTCGCGGTGGTGCAGGGCGATCTCCCCCGCCGCGCCGTCGAAGGCGATGCCGACGTTGAGCGCGGAGACGTGCGCGGCCTCGTGCGCGAGCTCGGCGGCGCCGCCCTGGCCGGCCTCGGCGGCCTCGAAGGGGATTTCCTCCTCCTCGATGCCCCACTGCACCGGTTCGACCCAGCCGGGCGGCGCGCGGAAGGTGACGATCTCCACCGCCGGCCGACGTTCGACGATCTGCGGCTTCTCGCTCATCGCCCGTCCTCCCCGTAGTGCTGCGCGTGGGCGAGCACGAGCCCGGTCGCGACCGCGTTGCGCGGGCCCTCGGTGCCGCGCACGTTGGCGCGCCCGGTGACCACGCCGTAATCGAGCAGCGCGTCGGAAATCATCTTCGGGATCTCGAAATCGAGCCCGGAGCCGCCGACCAGCGCGACGAAATGGATCAGCCGGATGTTCTGCGCCGGCGCGACCCGTTCGAGCGCCCTGAGGGCGTTGCGCACGAACACCTTGCGCTTCGCGCCCTGGCGCACGTCGACGATCTTCGCCATCAGTTCCTTGGTCTCGACCGGGGTCCAGCCCTCGGGCGAAAGCACGACGATGCGGCCGTAAAGGCGCGGGTCCAGGGGCTCGTGGAAGAACTGCACCGAACCGTTCTCGTGGCGCATGTGGAACAGCGATTCGACCTTGGCGAGCGGGTATTTCTTCACCGCCTCGGCGAGGTCCATGTCATCGAGCCCGAGTTCGGTGTTGATCAGGAGCGTGCACATGTCGCCCGCGCCGGCCTGATGGGTGCTCTTGATTTCGAGGCTCTCGTTGATCACCGAGGCGTCGGTCGAACCGCCGCCGACGTCGACGATCGCCATCGGCGCGCGGGTGCCGGGGGTGGTCATCGCGCCGCGGATCGCCATGTCGGCCTCGACGCCGCCGACCCGCACCGGCACGCCGATCTCCTCTTCGAGCTTGCGCGCGAGGCGGAGCATCGGGAGCTTCTGCGTGCTTACCATCGCGGCGAGGCCGACGGCGTTGCCGAGCGCGAACTCGCCCGCGAGCGAACCGAGGATCTGCTGTGGCTTGAAGGTGTCGACGGCGAGGATGTCCTGCACCTTGACCGAGGTCACCGGCTGTTCGGTGAGGTCGGCCATCACCTGGCGCACCTGCTCGAACATGCCGCCGACGTTGGTGCCGGTCTCGGCCTGCACCTC
>QKGW01000233.1 GCA_003250275.1 Alphaproteobacteria bacterium | reverse complement strand
GCCGAATGGCTCGCCGACGCCGCCGACGCCGCCTGCGCCCGCACCGACGACGGCGTGCGCGACTACGACGCGCCGGTGTGGTCGAAGTCGAGCGCGGTCTGCGCCGCGATCGCGGGCGATACCGCGCGCGCCCAGCTCGTCGTCGGCCTGCTCGGCGAACTCGGCGCGATCGACGACGCCTACCAGCCGATCGCCGCCGCGCTCTCCGGGCGCGGTACACCGGCGCTCAAGACGGTGCCCGAGGGCATGGGCATCTTCGAGGCCGCCGCCTACCGCCGCCTCGGTATCAAGCTCCCCGACGCGCCGCCGCTCGCCGAACGTCCCTGGCTCGCGCGCCTCGCGGTGCCCGCCGAGGGCGCGGTGAGCGAAGGCCACCTCCAGAGCGTCGAATACGGGCTGCGCCGCGGCGCGATCCCCGCCGCCGAGGTCGCCAAGGTCTACGCGCGCGTCAAGTTCAGCGCAGACGACCTCACCGAGGCGCAGGCGCTCAAGGCCCCCGCCCTCGGGCCGCGCGGCCATGCGCTCTACTGGCAGGCGCTCCAGGCGGCCAAGACCCCCGAGGACAAGGTGCCGCTGCTCGGCCGCCTGCTCGGCGCGGCGCACACCGACCGCGAGGCGTGGCAGACCCTCGCGCCGTTGCTCGCCCAGCCGCTCGCCGAGATGCTCGCGGTGGCGCCCGCGGTCGATATCGCCGCCGACGCCGCACGCGTCGCGTTGTGGACCGGAGACTGGACGCTCGCGCGCAAATGGGCCGACCGGATCAGCCGCGACGCCCTCACTTCCGACGCCGCCAAGTCCGCCGACGCCGCGCTCAAGCCGCTGTTCCTGCTGATCGCCGCACCCGCCGAGGCGCAGTCGCGCGCCGCGGTGCCGCCGCCCAGTCTCGGCGCGTGGCTCAAGGCCGAGGCCGGACGCGGCGTCGGCGCCGACGACCTCGCCAAGGTGCGCGACCGCCTGATCGGCCTCTACCGCGTGTTCGCGATGCCGGTCGCCGACGCCGATTGGCAGGCTGCGCTCGCCGCGCCGGGAGCCGCCGAAGGCGTCAGCGCGCCGCCGCTCGTCCTCGCCGCCGCCGACGACGCCGCGGCCAAGAATGCCAAGGGCCTCGCGCTCGCGCTCGTCGCCCAGGCGCTCGACGCGGGCGGCGACGCCCAGCCGCTCGCCGCCACCACCGTCGACAGCGCGGCCGCCGCGCTCCTCAAGGCGGGCGAGGTCGACTGGGCGAAGCGGGTCGCGGCGGAGAGCCTGCTCGCCGCCGGGTACTGACGGTGAGCGCCCCCGAGCGCTTCCTCGAAATGATGGCGGCGGAGCGGGGCGCTTCGCCGCGCACCCTCGACGCCTACCGCCGCGACCTCGACGATTTCGTGGCGCGCCAGGGCGTCGACCCCGCCACCGCCTCGACCCGCGATCTCCGCGCCTACCTCCAGAGCCTCGCGGGCGGCGGCTATTCGCCACGCACCCAGGCGCGCCGCCTCTCGGCGCTGCGCCAGTTCTACCGCTTCCTCCAGGCCGAGGGCGACCGCGCCGACAACCCCGCGCGCCTGCTCGACGCGCCGCGCCTCGGGCGGCCGCTGCCGAAATACCTCACCGAGGACGAAGTCGCCCGCCTGCTCGACGCCGCGCGCGAAAAGCCGGGGATTTCCGGCCGCCGCATCGTCGCGCTGCTCGAAACCCTCTACGCCACCGGCCTGCGCGTTTCCGAACTCGTCGGCCTGCCGTTCGCCGCGATCGCGCGCGACCCGCAGGTTCTGGTCGTCACCGGTAAGGGCCGCAAGGACCGCGCCGTCCCGCTCACCGAAGCCGCCCGCGCGGCACTGCGCGAGTGGCGCGAAACCCGCGCCCAGGCGCTCAAGGGCATCCGCGGCGGCGCGCGCTGGGCCTTCCCCGGCCCCGGCAAAACCGGCCACCTCACCCGCGACGCGTTCTACAAATCGCTGCGCGACCTCGCGGTCAAGGCCGGGGTGCCGCCCGCCAAGGTCTCGCCCCACGTGCTGCGCCACTCTTTCGCCAGCCACCTCCTCGCCCACGGTGCCGACCTCCGCGCCGTCCAAACCATGCTCGGCCACGCCGACATCGCCACCACGCAAATCTATACCCACGTCCTCGACGACCACCTCCGCGCCCTGGTCCAGGCCAGCCACCCCCTCGCGAAACTCGGGCTGTAGGACCGGCCAGGTCGGGGCGCTGCCCCGAACCCCGCCGGAGGGTCGCGGACCCTCCGAACCTCCCGGACGTTTCCAAAGCAAAAGGGCTCTCGAATGAGAGCCCTTTATGCTTTGGAAGTGATGGGGTCTGGGGCCCGAGGCCCCAGCGGGTCCAGGGCGGAGCCCTGGTCTGGCTGTCCTAGAACCCGAGTTGGGCGCGCAGGGCGGCGGGGGTGACGCCGGCGGCGCGGAGGTCGGCGAGGGCGGGGGCATTGTCGCGTTTGGCGAGGCGTTTGCCGGTGTCGTCGGCGAGGAGAGGGTGGAAGCGGTACTCGGGGGTCGGCAGGCCGAGGAGGTATTGGAGCAGGCGGTGGAGGTGGGTGGCGGGTGCGAGGTCGGCGGCGCGGGTGACGCAGGTGACGCCCTGGGCCGCGTCGTCGAGGGTGACCGCGAGGTGGTAGGAGGTCGGGGTATCGCGGCGGGCGAGGACGGCGTCGCCGAAGATTTCGGGGGTGGCGACGCGCGCCCCGGCGTCGCGGTCGGTCCAGGCGAGGGTGGGCGCGGCGGCGATGGCCTTGGCGACGTCGAGACGCCAGGCATGGGGGTGCCCGGCGGCGATGCGGCGGGCGGCTTCGCCGGGCGGCAGGTCGCGGCAGGTGCCGGGGTAGAGCGGGCCGTCCGGCCCCTGGGGGGCGGAGGCGGCGGCGGCGATTTCGCGGGCGATGTCGCCGCGCGAGCAGAAGCACGGGTAGACGAGGCCGTGCGCCTTGAGGGTCTCGAGCGCGCGGGCGTAGACCGCCATGCGCGCGGACTGGCGCATCACCGGCTCGGGCCAGGAGAGGCCGAGCCAGGCGAGGTCGGCGAAGATGCCGTCGACGAAGGCCCCGCGGCAGCGTCCGGCGTCGATGTCCTCGATGCGCACGAGGAAGGTTCCGCCGGGCCCGGCCTCGCGCGCGGCGAACAGCGCGGCGAGGGCGTGGCCGAGGTGGAGCCTGCCGGTCGGGCTCGGGGCGAAACGGGTGATTTCGGCAGCGGTCATCGTCGGGCGAGTTTCCGGCGTCGGCGGAATTTCCGCAAGCGGGACAAACCGTAACAATCCTGTGATGCAATATGAAGGGTCATCTGATATACCCGATACCATATGTCGTGCCCAGTGCGGCAGAGTGGGCGTGACGGTCCGGATCTGGAGGTTACTGTGACCTTCGATGGGGATTTGGCGCCGGTTCTGGTGCTCAATGCCGACTATCGGCCGCTGAGCTACTTTCCGCTGTCGCTGTGGTCGTGGCAGGACGCGATCAAGGCGGTGGTTTCCGATCGCGTCCAGGTGCTTTCCGAGTACGACACGGTGGTGCGCTCGCCGTCGGTGTCGCTGCGGTTGCCGAGCGTGATCGCGCTGAAGGACTACGTGCCGACGGCGCGGCGGCCGGCGTTCACCCGCTTCAACGTGTTTCTCCGCGACCGCTTCTGCTGCCAGTACTGCGGCCGCCGTTTCCCCACCCCGGAACTCACCTTCGACCACGTGATGCCGCGCGCGCGCGGCGGGCGCACGAGCTGGGAGAACGTCGTCACCGCGTGTCAGGCGTGCAATCTCGCCAAGGCCGACCAGTTGCCGCGGCGCGGCGGCTTCCTGCCGATCCGCTCGCCCGAGATGCCGAGCACCTTCGAGTTGCAGGAGATCGGCCGCGCGTTTCCACCGTTGCACCTGCACAAGAGCTGGTGCGACTACCTCTACTGGGATACCGAGCTCGAGGACGAGTAGGCGGGATCAGAAACGGCCGGAGAAGCGGCGCTCGCGCCAGATCCGCGCCTCGAAGATCAGCCCGGTGAAGATCAGCGTCAGCAGCGACGACCAGATCAGGTTCCAGCCGGTCAGCGACACTCCGAACATCTCCCACGGCACCGCGTCGCAGCGCGCCTTCGGCTTGGTCGAGAGCGCGGTGGTGAGGTCGTCGAGCGTCATCGCGAGGGAGATATCCTCACCGGTGCAGCCGGTGGACCCGTGCCACCACGCCTGTTCGACGCCGAGGTGGTAGAGCGCGAGAGCGGCGCTCGCGGCGAACAGCACCACCGCGAACATCACCACGGTGCGGCGTTTCGACGGGCCGATCGGGAGCAGGCTGCCGAACAGGCCGAAGCCCGCGGCGAGCGCATAGGGCACGCGTTGGTAGGTGCAGAGCAGGCAGGGCTCGACGCCGAAGCCGTACTGCAGGGTGAAGGCGAAAGCGAGGCTCGCGAGGCTGACGACCGCGATCCAGGTGCAGACGCGGCCATCGACGGAGCGGGACATGAAACCCCCGGGATTTGCGAGTTAGTTCGCGAGAAACTTAAGGGCGACGAAGCCGCCGATCAACAGAATGAAGAAAATCGTCGCGAGTTTCCCGAGGTGCGCCTCGATGAACGCGCGGATCGGTGCGCCGAATTTCCACAGTAGCCACGCAATGAAGAAGAACCGCAAACCGCGCGCGAGCACCGAAGCGACGCCGAATACCAAGGGGTCTAGCCCGGTCATGCCCGAGGCGATGGTGATGACTTTGTAGGGGAACGGGGTGACGCCCGCGCCGAACACGATCCACGCGCCCCAATGATTGTAGAGCTCCTGGAAGGTCTCGAATTTCGACATGTAGCCGTAGAATCGGAGAATCGGCGCGGCGACCTGATCGAACAGGAACATGCCGATGCCGTATCCGGCGAAGCCGCCGATCACCGAGGCGGCGGTGCAGACGAGGGCGATGCGCCAGGCCCTGCCGCGCGCGGCGAGCACCATCGGAATGATCAGCACGTCGGGCGGGATCGGAAAGATCGAGCTTTCGACGAATGCGACGATGAACAGCGTGACCATCGCGTGGGGGGTGACGGCCTGGGCCATCGTCCAGTCGTAGAGGCGTCTCAACACGATCGGCAAATCCGCTTAGCAGGGGGAATTCGTATGTATCAGCGCCCGCGCGGCGCGGCAATCAGAACACCGCGCGGCGGATCATGTTGAGCCCGACGATCAGCAGCATCACCCCGACCAGGGTCATGAAGTGCTTCTGCGGGATGTGCTGGCGCACCTTCGCGCCGACCGCCATGAACGCCCCGACCACCGCCCAGCCCGCCGCCGAAAGCAGCCAGATCGCGGGCGGCGCGAAACCGGTGAGGGAGAGGCCGATGAACAGCGGCGCCTCGCCGATCAGGAAGGTGACGCCCATCGCGCGGATGAAGGTGTTCTTGTCGAGCCCGAGGGTGAAGAAGTAGGGCGCGATGGTGGGCGCGAAGAAGCTGCTCATTCCGCCGACGACGCCCGATACCAGCCCGACGACCGGGCGCAGGCGGCGGTCGACGCCGGTGGGCAGCTGCGGCTGCCATCCCGCGAGGGTGGTGACCGCGAAGGTGGCGACGAGGCCGCCGAGGATCACCGCCGCGTGGGAAATCTCGACCGAGGTGATCACCGTCGCGCCGAAGATGCTGCCCACGATCAGCGGGATCAACAGCCAGCGGAAGCGGTTGGCGACCTCGACCATGCTGCCGCCCATCTTCGCCTGGAGGAAGTTCGCGCCCATGATCGGCAGGATCATCGTGGCGATCGCGGTGCGCGGGTCGAACACCGTCGAGATCAGCGGCACCGCCACCATCGGCAGGCCCATGCCGACCACGCCCTTGATGAAACCGCCGAGACCGAACGCGAGCACGAGCGTGAGGATGTCGAGGGCGCTCAGGCCGGTGAGGATGTCCAAGGGTCGGTCTCCAGGTCGGAAATCAGGTCCGCGAGCAGACGCACGCCCCAGCCGCGCGGACCGCGGCGTTCGCGGTCGGTGAGGGCGGGCGAGTCGGCGGTGCCGGCGATGTCGAGGTGGGCCCAAGCGCCGCCGCCGGCGAAGCGGGAGAGGAAGCTCGCGGCGTGGATGGCGTCGGGGGCGGTCCCCCAGCCGCAATTCTTCACGTCGGCGACTTCCGAGTCGAGGGCGTCGTCGCCCTCCCGCATCAGCGGCAGGCGCCACACCGCCTCGCGGCTCGCGGCGGCGGCGCGTTCGATGCGACTCGCGGCGGCGTCGGAGGTCGAGAACAGTCCGGCGCGCGCGTGGCCAAGGCTGCGCACCACCGCGCCGGTGAGGGTGGCGAGGTCGACCGAGAGCGCCGGGGAGAAACTTTCGGCGGCGTAGGCGAGGGCGTCGGCGAGGACGAGGCGGCCCTCGGCGTCGGTGTCGACGATCTCGACGGTGCTGCCGTCGCAGGCGCGCACCACGTCGCCGGGGCGGGTGGCGTTGGCGCCGATGGCGTTCTCGGCGACGGCGAGGAGGCCGATCACCCGCACCGGCGAGGCCCAACTCGCGGCGACGCGCAGCGCGCCGAGCACGGCGGCTGCGCCGCCCATGTCGCCCTTCATCTCTTCCATGTTCGCGGGCGGCTTGAGCGAGATGCCGCCGGTGTCGAAGGTGATGCCCTTGCCGACGAGGACGAGCGGCGCGGCGTTCGCGTCCGCGCCCGGCCATTCCAGGATCACTAGGCGCGGCGGCGTCGCGGCGGCCTGGCCGACCGCGTGGATGAGGTTGAGACCGGCGGCCGCGAGCGCGCCGCCGACGATCGAGGTAACCGACACGCCGAGCGCGGCGAGGCTTTCGGCCTCAGCTTCGAGGGCGGCGGGGTCGAGGCGGTTGGCGGGCAGGTGGACGAGGCCGCGCGCCCACAGCGCCGCGGCGATCACCGGCTCGCGCTTCGCCCAGGCGCGTTCGGCGAGCTCGGCGTCGCGGGTGGCGATCAGCGCTTCGTCCGGGCAGGCGTCGGCTTCGGCGTCGGGCTTGCCGCGCAGGCCGGGCAGCGGCACGGCGCGCAGGATCAAGCCTTCCGCCAGCGCCACCGCGGCGTCCGGCCCGAGGGCGAATTCGGTGACGACGCGGGCGACGCCGGGGCGCGCCACCGCCGCGCCAATGCGGCGGCCGAGGGTTTCGGCGTCGTCGGGGGTGAGGGTGGCGTCGGCCTCGACCCCGGCGACGCCGATGAAGCCGTCGCCCGAGGCGGCAAGCGCGCAGCCGAGATCGGGGGCCTCGAGCGCGGCGCCGCCGCGCGCGAGGATGCGGGCGTCCGCCGCCGCGGCGGGAACCGCGGCGGCGACGAAACGGATACGGATCACTTCTTGCCCTTCTTCGCCGTCTTCTTCGCCTTGGCCGGCTTGGCGGCGGGGAGCGCGCTCTCGTAGTGGGTGGCGATCATCCGTTCGAGCAGGCGCACGCCGAAGCCCGCCGCGCCCTTCGGCGTGGTGGCGGCGGCCTTCTTGGTCCA
>QKGW01000211.1 GCA_003250275.1 Alphaproteobacteria bacterium | reverse complement strand
GTTGAAGGAAGCGGCGGAGCAGGCGCACGAGGCCGAGGCGGTCGCGGTGGCGCACGGCAAGCTCGACGGCCACCCGGTGGTGGTGGCGGCGTTCGAGGTGCAGTTCATGGGCGGCACCTTCGGCGCGGCGGCGGGCGAGGCGATCGTCGCGGCGGCGGAGTTGGCGGTGTTGCAGGACGCGCCTTTGGTGCTGGTGACCGGCAGCATGGGCGCACGGGTGCAGGACGGTGCGTTCGCGCTGGTGCAGGGTCCGCGCGTGAGCCTCGCGCTGCGGAAACTCGCCGAGCGCGGCCTGCCGCTGATCGCGGTGCTCGCCGACCCGGCGTTCGACCCGGTGACCGACAGCGTGTTGCAGCAGGCCGACGTCGTGCTCGCCGAGCCGGGCGCGCGCCTCGGGCCGCCCGCGCCCGACCCGTTCGCGCCGGTCGACACCCCCGAGTTTCTCGCGCCGCGCGACGGCGTGCGCGACGCCGAGGCGGCGCGTGCGGAGGGGCGCGTCGACCGCATCGTCGATCGCCGCGACCTCAAGGCCGAGATCGCCGCGATCCTCGACGTGCTGCGCCATCCGCTGCCCTCGGCGCTAATTCTCCCCTACCCCGGCACGCACCTGATCGTCGCGCCGGAGGCCGAGGACACCGAACCGAATGCTTGACGCCGTTCTCGACCGCCTGACGCGGTTGCACCCCAAGGTCATCGACCTTTCCCTCGACCGGATGTGGCGGCTGCTCGCCGACCTCGGCAACCCGCAGGACCGCCTGCCGCCGGTGATCCACGTCGGCGGCACCAACGGTAAGGGCTCGGTGGTGGCGACGCTGGCGGCGTTGTTCGCGGCGGCGGGCCAACGCGCGCACGCCTACACCTCGCCGCATCTGGTGCGCTTCGCCGAGCGCATCCGCCTCGACGGACGGCTGCCCGACGACGACGCGTTGGCGGCGCTGCTCGAAGAGGTCGAGGCGCGCAACGGCGGGCGCGCGATCACCTTTTTCGAATCGACCACCGCGGCGGCGCTACTCGCCTTCGCACGCACCCCGGCGGACGTCTGCCTGCTCGAAGTCGGCCTGGGCGGGCGGCTCGACGCGACCAACGTGGTCGCACGCCCGGCGGCGTGCGTGCTCACCACCATCGGCCTCGACCATCAGGACTACCTCGGCGACACCCTTACGGCGATCGCGGGCGAGAAGGCCCCGATCCTGCGCCCCGGCGTACCCGCGGTGAGCGCGGCTCAGGCGCCCGAGGCGGCGGAAGCGATCGCCGCCTACGCGGAAGCGATCGGCGCGCCGCTGTGGCTCGGCGGGCGCGACTGGAGCTATTCCGAAACCGCGGACGGTTTTCATGTCGAGGCTCCCGGCCTCGCGCTCGACGCGCCGCGCCCGGCGCTGCCGGGGCCGCACCAGGTCGCCAACGCCGCGCTCGCGCTGGTCGCAGCGCACGCCTCGGGGCTGATCGCGCCGACCGCGGACCTCGCCGCGCGCGCGCTGCCCGCGGTGGCGTGGCCGGGGCGGCTGCAACGCCTAGACGCCGGGCCGGTGGTCGACGCGCTCGGCCGCCCGCTCTGGCTCGACGGCGGGCACAACCCGAACGCCGGACAGGCGCTCGCACCGGTGCTGGCGGCGTGGGCCGCGGCGGGGCCGGTGGACCTGATCCTCGGGATGCAGACGACCAAGGACCCGCGCGGCTACCTCGCCGCGGTTGCGCCCTACGTGCGCCGGGTGCGCGCGGTGCCGGTCGACACCGCGCCCGCGCCGTTCACCCCCGACATCCTCGCCGACGCGGCGCGCGCCTGCGGCATCGCCGAGGTTTCCGCGCACCCGTCGTGGGCCGAGGCGCTCGCCGTCGAGGCGGGCGGCGACGGGCGGGTGCTGGTGGCGGGGTCGCTCTACCTCGTCGGCGAGGTGCTGGCGGAGAACCGCGTCGG
>QKGW01000133.1 GCA_003250275.1 Alphaproteobacteria bacterium | reverse complement strand
CGATCAGATTCTCCTCGGGAACGTAGCCCACGGCGCGGCGGCTATCCACCGAGTTGTCGCGGTTGTCGCCCATCATGAAGTAGTGATTCGGCGGCACCACGTATTCGCGGGTGTTGTCGAACGGTGCGGTGTCGCTCTCTTCGAGGATGCGGTGTTCGCGGCCGCCCGGCAGGGTCTCGACGAACTGCGGAATGCGGCGGGTGCTGCCGTCCTGGTCGACGTAGACGAAGTCCTCGATGCGGCGGCGCTCCACCGGCTTGCCGTTGATGTGGAGAATCCCTCCGACGACCTGGATGCGGTCGCCCGGCAGGCCGATGAGGCGCTTGATGTAGTTGACGTCGGGCTCGCGCGGATGGCGGAAGACGATCACGTCGCCGCGCTCCGGCTCGGAGAAGAACAGCCGGCCCGAGAACAGCGGTAGGGAATACGGCAGCGAGTAGCGGCTGTATCCGTAGGACAATTTCGAAACGAACAGATAGTCGCCGACCATCACCGTCGGGTACATCGAACCCGAGGGAATGTTGAACGGCTCGTAGGCAAAGGTGCGAACGCCGACGGCGATGAGGATCGCGTAGGCGACGGTTCGAAACGATTCCCAGAACCCACCGGGCTTCCGGCTCTTGCTATGGCTTTTCAAACCGTCCTCGACGTCTTTTATGCGTGAAATATGGGCTTCTGCCCGTCGAGATAAGACCGGGTGCGCGCCCCCGTGTCAAGTCGGGAGGCGGGAAACCTCGGTGTCAGCCGGGCAGCGCCTCGATGATCACCTGCGCGTCCGCCCAGGGGTAGTCGTCGGTCATGGTGAGGTGGATCGCCGCCGTGTGCCCGGGCGGCGTCAATTCCGCGAGGCGCGCCGCCGCGCCGCCGGTGAGTGCGATCGTCGGCTTACCCGAGGGCGCGTTGACGACGCCGATGTCGCGCCAGAACACGCCGCGGCGAAAACCGGTGCCGAGCGCCTTGGAACACGCCTCCTTGGCGGCGAAGCGCTTCGCCAGGGTTGCCGCGTAGACCCGCGCCACCCCTTTGCGGCGCTCCGCCTTCTTGCGTTCGGTCGGGGTGAAGATGCGGTTGAGAAACCGCTCGCCGAAGCGTTCGAGGGTCTGCTCGACGCGCGAGATGTTGCAGAGATCGTTGCCGATGCCCACGATCATGCCGCCGCTCCCCGGCGCGCCGCGTCCATCCGCATCCGCATCCCCGCGATTGCCGCTTCGAGCCCGCCGAAGATCGCCTCGCCGATGAGGAAGTGGCCGATATTGAGTTCGCGGATCGCCGGGATCGCCGCGACCGGCCCGACGGTCTCGTAATCGAGGCCGTGGCCCGCGTGGCATTCGAGGCCGATCGCCTCGGCGTGCGCCGCCGCGGCGACGATGCGCGCGAGTTCGGCCGCACGCGCGGCGCCCTTGGCCTCGCAATAGGCCCCGGTGTGGAGTTCGACCACCGGCGCGCCGAGCGCCTTGGCGGCGTCGAGCACCTTCGGGTCGGGTTCGATGAACAGCGACACGCGGATGCCGCCCTGCCCCAGCGCCTTCACCGCCTCGGCGAGGAACGACCCGGCAGAGACCACGTTGAGGCCGCCCTCGGTGGTGCGCTCCTCGCGCTTTTCCGGCACCAGGCAGCAGGCGTGCGGATGGAGCCCGAGCGCGATCTCGACCATCTCGGGTGTCGCGGCCATTTCCATGTTGAGCGGCGCGGCGAGTTCGGCCATCAGGCGCTGCATGTCGTCGTCGCGCATGTGGCGGCGATCCTCGCGCAGATGTGCGGTGATGCCGTCCGCGCCCGCGGCGATCGCGAGATGCGCGGCGCGCACCGGGTCGGGCATCGCGCCGCCGCGCGCGTTGCGCACCGTCGCGACATGATCGATGTTCACGCCCAGGCGCAGTTCGGAAGAGTCGGTCACGGGAGGAGTCCTCAGCTTC
>QKGW01000176.1 GCA_003250275.1 Alphaproteobacteria bacterium | reverse complement strand
GAACGCGGCGGTCGGCACCTCGGGGGAGCCGATCAGCTTGTGATAGTAGGCGGCGTAGTTGTGCGGATCGATGATCACCGTCACGCCGCGCTCGGCGCCGCGCTTGACCAGCGCGTCGAGACGCCGCGCCTCGCTCTCGTCGAGCGGGCCGTAAAGCTCGCGCTGCATCCGCTCCCAGAGGAAGGCGACGCGCACGGCGTTGGCGCCGAGGTCGGCGTAGAGGTCGATGTCGGACGGCGACGGCCAGAGATAGTTGACGCCGTGGATGCCCGGACGTTCCTTGCCGCCGAAGCCGGCGTTGGCGAGATTGACGCCCATCAAGGCAGGCTTGTGCGCGGATTGGGCATTGGCGGGCGCGGCGAACGCCGCCGCCAACGCCAGGCACAGGGAAATCGCGAAGCGGTTGATCACGGGAGACTCCTTGTCAAACGGGTCTCTGCTTCCACGCGCGCTGGATGCTCTGCTCCGGCCGGGCCGATATCCTCGACCGGAGAACGCAGAAATCATGCCAGGGGTGCTGACCTATCCCGGAAACCGGGAATCGTTGAGAATCGTTCCCAGGAAATTGCGGCCGGCGAGACTTTCCGCGCAGGCGCGCACGTCGTTGATCGGCGACACGCCGTCGCGCACCACCAGAAGCACGCCGTCCACCAGGGGCAGGAAGGCGAGCGTGTCGTCCTGGGTGAGAAGCGGCGGCATGTCGTAGATGACGATGCGGTCGGCGTAGCGGGTCTTGAGTTCGCTGGCGAGCTTGGCCATCCGCGGCGTGCCGAGAAGCTCAGAGGAATCCGCGAGCGAGGTCGAGATCGGCAGCACCACGAGGCGCTCGATGTTGGGTTTCACCAGGCACTTCGAGATCGGTACGTCGTGGAGCAGGTGGTCGTTGAGCCCGACCTCGGGCTCGATGCCGAGGAACTCGTGCACCGACGGCTTGCGCATGTCCATGTCGACGAGGAGCACGGTCTGCTTGACGTCGAGCGCGAGGCTCATCGCGAGATTGATGGCGATGGTGGTCTTGCCGTCGCCGTATTGCGGGCTGGTGATCGCGAGGGTGCGCAGCCCGGCGCTCTGCATCTGCTGCACCACCTTGGTGCGCAACATGCGGAAGAGATCGATATTCGCGCCGGTGCCCGAGCGCACCACCACGCGGTGACGTTCGAGTTCGGTCGGCGACATCGGCAGCGTCGCGGTGCGCGTCGGCTCGGGCGGCGGCGGCGGCGCGGCTTCGAGCGGCGGCATCGTCGCCGCGGAGGCTACCGCCGCCTCGGCGAGCGCCCGCTCGCGGTCCTGACGCGCCTTCTGGAGGGCTTTTTCGAGTTTGTCCATGCTGCTCCGTGCCGCCTAGTTGATGCCGAGCTTCAATTGCACCAGGGTCCACGCCAGATCGACGGGCATCACCACCCGGTCGAACACCATCACCGCGGCCCCAACGGCGGCGGTCATCCCGCCGAACGCGAACAGGTAACGGTTTCGCCGCCGCCTGCGTTCCTCCTTGGTGTAGATGTGCGGAATGATGACCAGCGGCGAGAGCCCGGTGATCGCGGCGAGGTGGCCCGCGCCGTGGATGCGGCGGCTCAGCACCTCGGTGGTGATGATCGCGGCGAAACCGCACAGCACCGCGAAGAGGAAGCCGCCCACGAGCAGCAGCTTGCGCGGCGGGCGCGTCTGCGTCGGCACCTCGGGCGGATTGATCACCGAGAGGCGCTGCGCCTTGCGCGACTGCTCCATCTGCGCGGTCATGTCGGCGACCTGCTTCTTGACCGTGAGATCGCGATAGCGGGCGACGGAGTTGTCGTAGTCGCGGGTGAGCACCGCCATTTCCTGCTCGATCGCGGGCGCGGCGGCGACCGCGGCCTGATACTGGTCGTGCTGCTTCTGCACCTCGGCCATCTGCTGCCGCACCGCGTTGAGCTGCTCCTCCATGCCGTTCATCTGCGCCACCAGCATCAGGTAGGCGGGATTGTCGGCGTCGTCCTTGATCAGGCGGTGGCTGTTGCGCCCGCGGCTCGCGGCGGCGAGACGCGCCTCGAGCGCCTGGATGCGCTGCTCGGCGCGGCGGGTGTCGGGGTGATTGGGGCCGTAGACCTTCTCGGCGCGGGCGAGCTGGGCGCGCGCGTCGGAGAGCTGCTTCTCGAGCGTCGCGGTCTGGCCTTCATCGCGCGCCTCGGCGCGCAGCGATTCGATCTGCGCCTTGAGCTTCACCACGTCGGGGTGGCGTGGCCCGTACTGCCCCGAGATCGCCGCCAGCCGGGCTTCGAGGGCCTTGAGCTGGGTCGCCGGGGTGGTCATCACCTGACCATCGTCGATCACCCGGGTGTAGGGCTCGGTGGAGGCGATCTGGCCGCGCAGGTCCTCGCGGGAGCGCTGTAGCGAACCGGCCTGCGCCTGAAGATTCTGCAAAGTGAGCGCGGTGGTCGCCGCCATCTGGCGGTTGAACGCCAGCGATTCCGGCCGTGCGTTGGGGTGTTCGTCGCGGTATTCGGCGACCTTGCGCTCCTGCTCGAGCATCGACTTTTCGGTCTCGGAGATCTGTGCTTCGAGGAAGGCGGAGGTCTCGCGCGCCTGGGCGCGGCGCTGCTTGAGGTCCTCGTCGAGGAAGCGCGACACCAGCTCGTTGGTCACCTGCTGGGTGCGGAGCGGGTCGTAGTAGTCGAAGCTCAGGGTGAAGGCGATCGCGCCCATCTGCCCCGCGCGCAGCTTCGAGGCGGCGGCGGGGTTGGCGATGTCGGCGCCGACCATCTGCAGGCGGATGTGGTCCTCCATCCCGCCGGCGATCTCGGAGATCGGCGTGCGCTCGCGCATCCCGCGGTAGAGGTCGAACTTGGTGATGATCTCGACGAGGCTCGACGTCGAGGTGACGATCTGCTGGATCTGGGTGATGCGCTGGTCGACGAGCGCCTGCATCAAATCGGCGGCGTTCATCCCCTGCGGCACGGTCATGCCTTCGGGAATGTCCGACGGGACCACCTGGATGGTCGCGGTGGAGCGGTACTTCGACCAGTTGAACGTGCCGACGAGCGCCAGCGCGAACACCAGAACGAAGGCCACCAGGAACGCCTTCTTTCGCCGAAGGATGATGGCCAGGTAGTCGTAGATCGAATATTCCATTCCGACGCCCCGTGGAATATTTCAGCCGTCGAGGACCTGGCGCGCGTCAGTCGATCCGGAACTCATCAGGACGGAAGGTGAGGGTCAACATCACTGCGTCGGACGTTGCATCGGTGTTGCCGACTTCACGTTCGCGGTGCCGATACATGAGGTTGAGGTAGAGCTTCTCCGTCAAGCGGTAGACCAACTCGGGCGCGGCCTCGATAAAGGTGATATCGTTGCTGCCGGAAGAATTGGAACCCGACCGCTCGGAATTTTGATAGGCCAGACGCAATTTCAAGTCGATCAGCGGGCTGATCGTATGCGTGCCGGTGAAGTTCACGCTCGTCGCCTGGGCCTGGCTGCCGGTTGCAAGCGAGGTCGGCCGGCGGCTGAATGCGAGATTGAGTTTGTCGGTCTGGTCGGTGTAGCCCAACCCCACGGAATAGGAATAGTCCCACTTGTCGCCGTCGCGCGAGGTGGCGGATTCGCGCTCGTAGTCGGTGATCGAATACTGCGCGCCGGCAGACGCGTCGAGATTCCAGCGCGGCAGGAACTGATACGACCAGCCGAGGGTCGGGATCACCGTATCGATGTCGACGCCCGCGCCCGAGGTGCTCTCGTAGTGCATCCCCTGCACACTCAACGAGCCCGACTGGGTCTCGGTGAGGGAGCGGCGGATGCCCGGCGTCACCGTGTAGGTGCGGTAGTTGGTGTAGTAGTTGAGGTCGTCGTACTTCGAGATCAGCGCCGAGGCGTCGAAGAACGCGGTGTCGAGCGGCGTCAGCTTGGTTTCGAAGTGCGGCGCGATCGAAAAACGGGTGTGGCGCACGCCCGCGACCGACAACCCGGTCTCCGTCACTTCCGACGTACGCGTGGTGTCGTAGCTGAAGTCGGACTTCAGCGACACGAGGCTCGAAAGGAATTTGTGGGAGCCGTTGAAGTTGAAGTAGAGGTCGTTGGAATTGAAGGCGGAATCGTCGTACTGGTTGACCTCGACCTGCCCGCCGAACTCAAGCCGCGAGGCGTCCGTCGCGGTGATCACGGTGGCGCGCGGCGTGGCGATGAAGCCGAACACGGACTCCGCGCCCGAGCTCTGCATCAGGGGATTGTTGTCGTATTCGAACTTGCCCGAGCCCTGCACCCGCACGATCGGGGTGCCGACGCCCGCGGCATCCGAGGCCGAGCCCGCGCCCTCGACGGCGACCGGGGCCTGAGCGCATTCACCGATCTGCGACGGGAGACCCGGGCATTCGACGCGCCCCGAATACACCCCGACGTTCTCGACGCCCTGCGCCGTCTGCGCCTGCGCGCCCGCCGCCCCGCACAGGGCGACGGTCGCAAACCCAACAAAAGCTTTGATCGCGACGTCCCGCATGAAGCCCTATCCCCCTTGGGCCGGTCCCGGACCGAACCTTAGAACAGACTGGCGGTCGGCACCACAACAACATCACCGGTCTTGAGGATGATGTCCTTGTCGAGATCGCGGCCGCGAATCACTTCGTCGTAGGGGAACGGAATGGCGGTCTGCTTGTCGTTTTCGCGGCGGAGGATGATGATCCGGCTTTCGCTCGCATACGGCGTGAGGCCGCCCGCGGCGGAGAGCGCCTGCATCACGGTGACGCGGCGGCCGGGGGTCTGCACGCCGGGCAGCGCGACCTGGCCGATGACGTTGACGACGTTGCCGAGCGCCTGGCGCACCGCGACGGTCACCACCGCCTCGGGGATGTAGGCCTTGAGGCGTTCCTTGATCGCCTGCTGGGTCTGCTCGGTGGTCAGCCCCTGCACCTTGAGCGTGCCCGCGAGCGGGAAGGTCAGGCTGCCGTCCGGCATCACCAGGGTTTCGAGGTTCATCCCCTCTTCCTTCCAGACGTCGATCTGAAGAACGTCGCCAGGATTGAGGGTGTAATCGGGTTCTACCGCCAAGGCCGAGGTCGCGCAGAGCGCAACCGCCAAGGATGCTGCAAGGGACGCAATCTTCTTCATGAAAACCCCCGAAGTCCGAGCGAGCAAGAAGTGCGGCCTCGATACGGCCGCGACAAGGGAGCCGTCTGGCTTCGGCTCTCAAATTAACCTACGGAAAATTTCACCAAGTGCAATATGATGACACGAAAATTTACCGCAACGAAACGATTCCCCCCGGAAAAGAAACGCGCGATCCCCGGTTGCAGGTTTTTCACGCGGGACCATTGTTCCGGAGCATCGGCGTAGGCAGGTAATAGGGGCGTTCTTTTCGAATCGACACGGCGGATGCATCCTTCCGCCGCACCGAAGCGTTGCAGTAGCGCGACCTTACGGAGTTCTGGATGTACGAGCACTTCTACGGTCTGAGCGGCAAGCCGTTTTCCCTGCTTCCCGACCCGGATTTCCTGTTCGACAGCAAACGCCACCGGATGGCGATCAACCTGCTCGACTACGGAATGATGACGCAGGCGGGCTTCGTCGTGATCACCGGCGAGGTCGGCACCGGCAAGACCACGATCATCCGCCGCTTTCTCAAGACCGTCGCCGACGACGTCACCGTCGGCGTGATCAGCAATTCCTCGAAGGGCTTGGGCAAGCTGCTCGGCTGGGTGTCGATGGCGTTCGAACTCGACCACCGCGGCCGCGACCAGATCAAGCTCTACAACGCCTTCGTGAACTTCCTGCTCGAGCAGTACGGCCTCGGCAAGCGCACCGTGCTGATCATCGACGAGGCGCAGAACCTCAACGCCGACGCGCTCGAGGAACTGCGGATGCTCTCGAACGTCAACAACGAGCGCGACCAGCTCCTCCAGATCGTCCTCGTCGGCCAGCCGGAACTGGTGGAAACCCTGCGCCGCCCCGAGCTCCGGCAGTTCGTGCAGCGCATCGCGGTGCACTGCCACCTCGACCCGCTGTCCGCCGAGGAAACCGCGAAGTACATCCGCCACCGCCTCGCGGTGGTCGACGGCAAACCCGACCTCTTCGACGACGACGCGTGCATCGCGGTGCACTACTTCAGCAGCGGCATCCCGCGGCTGATCAACCAGCTCTGCGACGTCGCGATGGTCTACGGATTTTCCGACGAAGCGCCGAAGATCGACTTCAGCATCATCTACGAGGTTGCGGCGAGCCGCGAGAGCATGGGGCTGACGCCGTTCCGCCCGCTCCCCGCCGACGTCACCAAGGACGGCCTGCGCGCCACCCTCGGCAACGGCAACGCCGAACCGGCTCCGGCCACTCCCCCCGCCCCGTCCGACGCGCCTCAGACCCGCCCGAACGTATCCTCGAGGCGGACGATGTCGTCCTCGCCGAGATAACCGCCCGACTGCACCTCGATCAGGCGCAGCGGAATCTTTCCGGGATTTTCGAGCCGGTGCACCGACCCGATCGGGATGTAGGTGGACTGGTTCTCGTGCAGCAGGAAACTCTTCTCGGCGCAGGTGACGAGCGCGGTACCCTCGACCACGATCCAGTGCTCGGCGCGGTGATGGTGGCGCTGCAGGCTGAGCTTGGCGCCCGGGGTGACGGTGATCTGCTTGACCTGGAAGCGCGGCCCGGCGTCGATGCAGCGGTAGTTGCCCCACGGCCGGTAGACCGTGGAGTGGAACATCTGCTCGCTGCGGCCTTCGGCCTTGAGCCGCTCGACCACCGCCTTGACGTCCTGCGCGCGGTCGCGGCGCGAAACGAACACCGCGTCGTCGGTGACCACGACGACGATGTCCTCGACGCCGACGAGGGCGGTGAGCACGTTGTCCTCGCTGCGCGCGTAGCAGTTCTTCGCGTCCTCCAGCACCACGTCGCCGCGCACCACGTTGCCCGCGGCGTCGGCCTCGCCGAGTTCCCACAGCGCCGACCACGCGCCGACGTCGTTCCAGCCCATGCTCACCGGCACCACCGCGGCGCGGTCGGTGTGCTCCATCACCGCGTAGTCGATCGAGATCGACGGGTTGTCGGCGAACGCGGGGGCGTCGAGGCGGCAGAAGTCGAGATCCCGGCTCGCACCCTTGAGCGCGGCGGCGCAGGCGGCGACGATCTCGGGATGCAGGCGTTCGAGCTCTTCGAGGAAAGTCTTGGCCTGGAACAGGAAGATACCGGAGTTCCAGACGTAGCCGCCGTCGGCGAGGTAGCCTTCGGCGGTGACGAGGTCGGGTTTCTCGGCGAACGCGGTGACGCGGCAAACCTCCGCCCCGGCGTAAAGCTGCGCGCCGACGCGGATGTAACCGTAGCCGGTCTCGGGGCGGTCGGCGGTGATGCCGAAGGTGACGATCGCGCCCTGGCGCGCCGCGCCCGCGGCGACCCGCACCGCGGCGAGGAAGGCGTCCTCGTCGGCGATCACGTGGTCGGACGGCATCAGCAGCAGCAGG
>QKGW01000410.1 GCA_003250275.1 Alphaproteobacteria bacterium | reverse complement strand
ACAGCTGCTGCATCGCCAATCTTGGGCCGCGGCGCCAGGCCGCGTGCGCCGGGGTGCCCAGCCTGATCGTCGAGCACAGTTGCGATCCGGCCCTTGCGGCCACGATGAGTGCCGAGAATCGCGCCGATCTCGCGCAGATCTATGCTGAGGCGCGGGCCGTGGTGACGGTCTCGGAGGCGCATCGCGACGCGGCGCGGACGACGTTCGGCTGTCCGGCGGACAAGCTGCGCCGCGTCTACAATCCGGTGCTCGACGGCTTCTTCGCGCCGCGCGATCCCGCGGTGCGCGCCGCCGTGCGCGCGGAATTCGGCATCGACGCGGCGGAGCGGCTAGTGCTCTCGATCGGGCACGTGGTGGCTTACAAGGGGATCGGCGTCTACTTCGACTTCCTCGTCGCGTGCGCGGAGGAACTGCGCGCGCGGCGGTGGCGCTTCGTCTGGGCCGGCGACGGGGACTTGCTGGAGGCGGTGCGCGCCGCCGCGCGCCGTCACGGCGTCGCCGATCTGGTGACGTTTCCGGGGTGGCGCGGCGACGTCGAGCGCCTGCTCGACGCCGCCGACGCGCTCTTCCACCCCGCGCTCACCGAGGCATTCGGCCTCGGCGTCGCGGAGGCGATGGCCAGGGGAGTGCCGGTGGCTGCGTTCGCGATCGGCGGCGTGCCCGAGGTCTTGGGCGGGGCGGGCATTCTGGTGCGGCCCGATGCCGGCGCCGAAGACACCCGAAGCGGTTTCCTCTCCGCGCTCGCGACACTGCTTGCCGATCCCGAAACCTACGCCGCGCGTGGCCGGGCTCGAGCCGGGGAGAATTTCGGCTTCGCCCGGTTCGAGGCGGAGATGGGGGCGATTCTCGGCGCGATGGAGCGGCGCTAGCGCCGCCCCGCGTTCTTACGCCTCGACCGAGAGCACGGTGAGGCGATGGCTGCGGCCGTCGCGCGCCGACCAGCCGATCGACTGCCCGACCGAAAGCCCGATCAGCGCCGTGCCGATCGGCGTCAGCACCGAGATTTTCCCGGCGTCGATGTTCGCGTCGGCGGGGTAGACGAGGGTGACCCGCATCCGGCGGCCCGCGTCGGTCTCGAAGGTGACGGTGGAGCCCATCCGCACCACGTTCGCGGGCAGGCGGTCGGCGGGCACGACGCGGCTCCGGTCGAGTTCGGTGCGAAGGTCGTCCGCGACCTCGATCTCCCAGTCCCGCCCCGCCTCGGCGAGGCGGTCGAGACGGTCGTAATCGGCGTCGGCGAGGACGATCTCGGGGAGAGTGCGGAGTTTGAGGGTACGCAGTTGGGTCATGACGATACGGGTCCTGAAATGGACGGCGCGCGCAACGGCGCAGCCGTGCGGTAACGAATTCGGAAATCGGGGAATGCGCCGTCAGGAGATCGCCGGGCCGCCGAGGACGGCGGCAAAGGCGGATACGCCCCCGAAGTCCGGGGGCGCACGCCGGACTTCGGGCGAATTGCTCGTCAGCAGGCGGTAAAGCCGGTGCCGGAATTCGCCGATCGTATCCATGCCTTCAGCGTGGCGAAACCGCAGGGGAAGTCAAGTGCGGAGGAGCGTTCGGGCAGGGCCTAGCTCGCCGATTTGCCGAAGTTGAGGGTCTTCATCAGCGCGTAGAGCGTCGGGCGGCTGACGCCCAGAAGACGCGAGGCCTCCTGGATGTTGTTGCCGGTGAGCGCGAGGGTACGGGTGAGAAGCTCGCGTTCGGCGTCCTCGCGCACCTGCTTGAGCGTCGGCAGGTTGTCCTGCGGGCACTGCGGCGCGGCGCATTCGAGGTCGAGGTCGGCGATCGAGATGTAACCCTGTTCCGACATCACCACCGCGCGCTTGATGCGGTTTTCGAGCTCGCGCACGTTGCCGGGCCAGGGGTAGGCCTCGATGCATTCGAGCGCCTCGCGGGTGAACCCCTTGACCGCCTTGC
>QKGW01000296.1 GCA_003250275.1 Alphaproteobacteria bacterium | reverse complement strand
ATCGTCGCCTCCAGCAGGCTGGTCTTGCCGCTGCCGGGCGAGGACATCAGGTTGAGCACCAGCACGCCCGCTTCGTCGAAGTGCGCGCGGTTGTGCGCGGCGAGGCGGTCGTTGGCGTCGAGGAGGTTCTGCTGCACCGCGAAGGTGGCGTGCTCGTGATCGCTGTCGCCGCAGCCGCAGGTCTTGCACATGATCCGTCCTCCTAGGTTTCGAAGCTCACGATGTTCAGATCGTCGCCGCCCGTGAGGGTGACGTCGTCGCCGCCGCACGCCGGGCAGACCAGGCGGAAGCCCGCCAGTTCGAAATCCGCGCCGCAGCCGCCGCAGTGGCCCTGCGCGGCGACGTGGTCGATCGCGAGTTCGGCGCCCTCGGCGGCGGTGCCCTCGGCGAAGATCTCGAAGCACGAGAGCAGCGCCTGCGGTTCCACCGCGCGCAGCCGCCCGATCCGCAAATTCACCCGGCGGATGCGGGTCACGCCGTGCGCCTCCGCCTCGCGTTCGAGGATTCGCATCAGCCCGTAGACGATCGAGGCCTCGTGCACCGTTCCGCTCCGGCTTTCCGCCCTATCGCTCCGTGCACGACACGCACGGGTCGATGCTGTTCACGATCAGCGAAATATCCGAGATTTTCGCTCCGGCGAGCATCACGCGCAAGGCATCCCAGTTCATGAAGCTCGGCACCCGCCATTTCACCCGCTCCGGGTTGGCGGTGCCGTCGGTGCGGACGAAGTAGATCAGCTCGCCGCGCGGCGCTTCGCACTTGGCGATCGCCTGCCCGGCGCGGATGTGCTTGCGCTCGCGCCCGCCGGTCGGGCCCTTCGGCATCGCGTCGGCGCACTGGCGGATCAGGTCGATCGCGGTCTTGACCTCGGCGAGGCGGAGCATCGCGCGCGACCAGACGTCGCCGTCGTCGCGGCTGTGGACGGTCATTTCGAGCTTGTCGTAGGCGGCGTAGGGCGCGGCGACGCGCACGTCGTAGGCGATGCCGGAGGCGCGTGCGACCGGGCCGACGACGGCGCAGTCGAGCGCGTCCGCGTGCGGCAGCACGCCGATGCCGCGGGTGCGGCGGAGAATCGCGCGGTCCTCGCTGTAGAGCTTGGCGATGCCGTCGATCTCGGGTTCGAGGCGGTCGAGCTGCGCGAGGAGGTACGCGCGGCCCTCGTCGCTGAGGTCGTAGCGCACGCCGCCGATGCAGTTCGCGCCGATGTCCATGCGGTTGCCGAACAGGGTCTCCTTCACGTCCTGCATGATCTCGCGGACTTCCATCACGTGCATGAACAGCGAATCGAAGCCGACGAGATGCGCGAGGATCGCGACGTTGAAGAGGTGGGAGGCGACGCGCTTGATCTCGCCCGCGGTCGCGCGCAGGTACTGCGCCCGTTCCGGCACCTCGATGCCGGCGATCTGCTCGATCGCCATGCAGTAGGCCTCGGGGTGGCTGTTGGAGCAGAGCGAGCAGATCCGCTCGGTGAGGGTGATGTTCTGGTAGATCGAGCGCTTGGTGGTGAGGTACTCGACGCCGCGGTGCACGTGCCCGGCGGTGAGGTCGACGGACCGCACGGTCTCGCCCGAAACGTCGACCTTGAAGTACATCGGCTCCTCGAGGGCGACGTGCAGCGGCCCGACCGGAATCGTGTAGGTGCTCATTGCTCGCCCTCTTTCTGCGCGATGATCTTTTCCCAGAGGGACTTGGTGCTGGCGGCGTTGACCAGCGTCGAGAACGGGATCAGGCGTTCGAGCGCGGCGGGGTCGATCGCCTCGTCGAGGAACAGGCGGCGCGGGTCGGGGTGACCGGTGACGCGCAGCGAGAACATCTCCATCAGCTCGCGCTCGTTCCAATCGGCGTTGCGGAACAGCGGCGTGAGCGAGGGCACAGCGCCGCCCTCGGCGGGGAGGAAGAGGTCGAGGCTGAGGGTGTG
>QKGW01000053.1 GCA_003250275.1 Alphaproteobacteria bacterium | reverse complement strand
ACCTCGGCGCACCGCGTGCGGCTTGACCCAACCGGTGAGGAGCAGTGCGAGCATCAGACCGAGACCGACGATGGCGCCGGGGAACGGCAGGCCGAGGCTGCGGCTGATCAGGTTGCCGACCAGCCACACCGCGGCGAGCAGCGCCACCTGGGCGATGCGGCTTTCGCGGAGAAACGTGGACATGCGGTTCATGGACAACCTCGTGTGTTGCGACTGGGTATCATATGAGGCTGGCCACCGAATTCGTAAAATGAATTGATTGAATGGTATAAATTCCGTATTGGAATAGACGGAGGTGCGCCATGGAAATCCGCACGCTACGCGCGTTCGTCGAGGTTCTGCGCCGGAGCGGCTTCTCCGCCGCCGCGGAAACCCTGCACGCGACGCAATCGACGGTGAGCAAGGCGGTGAAGCAGCTCGAGGACGAGCTCGGCGCGCCGCTGATCGACCGCGCCCGCATGTCCCCCACCCCGGCGGGCGAAATCGTGCTCAAGCGCGCCGGCGCGATCCTCGCCGAGCGCGACGACCTCCTGCGCGAACTCGACGAACTGCGCGGCCTCCGGCGCGGCGCGCTGAGCCTCGGCCTCTCGCCGATCGGCGGGTCGACCCTGTTCGCGCCGCTGTTCGCGATCTACCGCAAGCGCTTCCCCGAAATCGACATCCGCCTCGAGGAACAAGGCTCCCGAAGGCTGGAGGAAATGCTCTCCGCGGGCGAGGTCGAGCTTGCCGCGTCGCTGCTGCCGGTCGGCGAGAGTTTCGACTTCCAGCCGGTGCGCACCGAGCCGATGGTGGCGCTGCTGCCGCCCGGCCATCCGGCGGCAGCGCGCAAGGCCGTGACCATCGCGGACATCGGCGACGCACCGCTGGTGCTGTTCGATTCGGCGTTCGCGATCAACCGCCTGATCCTCGACGCCTACGCACGCCAGGGCCTCGCGCCGGTGATCGCGGCGCGTTCGGGACAGATGGACTTCATGGTGGAACTGGTCGCGGCGGAGCTCGGCGTGGCGTTCATGCCCGCGAGCATGGCGGCGCTGCACCGCCACCCGGCGGTGCGCATCGCGCGCTTCGACGAGCCGCACACCGACTGGCGGCTCGCGCTGGTGTGGCGCAAGAGCGGCTACCTCTCCGCCGCCGCGCGCGCCTGGCTCGACCTCACCGCCGAGGTCTACGCCACCGACACCCGCCCGATCACACCGTCGTAACCCGGCTCGACGACCACCGCGCCGAGGCGCATCCGCCCGATCGCGGCGGCGAGCGCGGCGTCGTGCTCGGCGATCTCGGCGCCCGGCAGGTCGAGCAACAGCGGCAACTCCGGCCCGAGCACGTCGAGCGCCTCCGTGCGGGCGCGGGCGAGCTTGCCGCCCTTGTGGCCGAGCCCGGCGAGAATTTCCGCAAGCGGCAGCACATGCCGCGCCTCGTGGCCGACGCGCGCGGCCCCCTCGCCCTCGTCGCGGTCGGCGAGCGCGGCGACGCGGTTGGCGACGCCGATGGTCAACGGCTTGCCGCACACCGGGCACGGCCCCTTGCTCTCCGCCGGATCGCGGCGAATGCCGCAGGCGCGATGGCCGTCCCAGTGGTATTTGCCGTGCTCGGGGAAGGATTCGACGGTGCCGAGATACCCTTCGCCGGTGGCGAGCGCGCGGCGGATCGCGGCGAAGCTCGGCCCGGCGACGTCGAACACCGTCGCCTCGCGCCCGAGGTTGGCGAGACCGTGCGCGTCCGAACCCGAGAGCAGACGGCAGCGGTCGAGCGCGGAGACCCGGCGGATCATCTCCGCGTCCGCCGAAAGCCCGGTCTCGACCGCGAAAATCTCCCCGGCGAGGTCGCCGTAGCAGTCCTCGAGCGAGTGGAACCCGGAATTCTCGCCGAGCACGCCGTACCACGGCGTCCAGATGTGGGCGGGGACGAGAAACGCATCCGG
>QKGW01000342.1 GCA_003250275.1 Alphaproteobacteria bacterium | reverse complement strand
GCGGTGCTCGCCGCCGCCGAACTGCTCTCGCGCATGGACGAGCACTGGCGCGTGCTGCTGCAGATGGGTATGGACCTGGTGATGACCGCGGGCATCCTCACCACCGCGCCGGAGAGCCACGCGGTTTCGGTGATCCCCGGCGAGGTGCGCTTCTCCTTCGAGATCCGCAGCCAGGACGCGCCGACGATGGAGCGCTTCTACGATCTGGTGCGCGAGGAATGCCGCGCGGTCGAGCGCTCGCGCGGCGTGCGCTTCGAGTTCGACGCCCGCATCGACACCGCTCCGGCGGGTATGGACGCGGGCTGGACCGACCGCTTCTGCAACGCCGCCACCCGCCTCGACGTGCCGTTCGAGCGCATTCCCTCGGGCGCGGGGCACGACGCGGCGGTGTTCGCCAACGCCGGCATCCCCTCGGCGATGCTGTTCGTGCGCAACGAAAACGGCTCGCACAACCCCGACGAGGCGATGGATATCCCCGACTTCGTCAAGGGCGTGGACGTGCTCGCCGAGGCAATCCGGGGGGCGTGATCAGCCCTCCGGCACGAACAGCTTGCCGCCCACCAGCGCGCCGAGGGTGCGCGCGAACACCAGCACCACGATCGCCGTGGTCAGCACCAGCGCGGTCCAGCACACCGGCGCGAGCCCTTCGGCGCCGGTGCGCTCGTGGTATTCGAGGGTGGCGATGGTGAGCGCGTCGAGCGGGAAGGTATAGGCCCACCACGACACCGCGAACGGCACCTTGAGGAACACCCGCGCGAGCGTCAGCACCAGCAGCCCGAGGAACAGCGCGAAGTGGTAGAGCACCCGCGCGAACGGGTCGATCGCGCCGGTCAGCGCCTCGTAGGAAATGAAGCCGATCGCGGGCGGCGCGATCAGGATGAACAGCGTCGGCATGAACTTGGCGGGCATCTGATCGTGGAACACCACACGGTAGAACACGATGGTGAACAGCACGATCCAGAACCCGATGCCGATCGAGAAGAAGAACCACGAGATTTCGGTGTAGCCGAGTGGCGCGCCGGTGAGCGGCACGAGGATGTTGCCGACCACCGGAATGAACCACGCCGGGTTGGAGTGGTGGATATCGTGGTTGCGGACGATCCAGCGCCCGAGCAGCAGCAGGGTGAAGCTCAGGTGGATCGCCGAGCCCACCGCCCACATCGCGAGCGCGGCGTCGTGCGACAGCGGCAGCGCCGCACGCGCGAGCAGCAGCAGGCTGATGCTGAACGCGGGGAAGAAGTTGGCGCGCACCGGATGAGCGAACTCGTGCGCCACCGCCTCGGGGTGCCGGAGCGCCTTGGCGAGGTAGAGCGCGGTGATCGCCAGGAACACCGCCCCCGCCATCGCCAGCGCGGCGTCGCTCACGCTCTCGGGCACGCCGAGCACGACGTGGGCCTTGCGCCAGGCGAGGCCGAGGCCGCACACCCCCATCACCACCGCGAACAGCGGGACCGGAACGTGCGCGAGCCACGACGGCGCGGGCCGGGCGGCGGTTTGGGACGAGGCGGACATCCTGAGCGGCTCCTATAAATTTAGGTTTCGCTAATATACAGGCGAGTCCGGCCCGATCAAGACCTTTTCAAACGTCGCGCACGCAGGAAAAGGCGGCGGTGAGATAGGGGAAGCTGACCACGTCCCTGCCGCGCAGCGCGGGATAGCGGGCGATCAGCGCGCGCACCGCCTCGGCGACCTCGGCGCGGCGCTCGGGCGGCAACGCCGCAATGAAGCTGATCGAGAGGATGCGGTCGACCACCACGTCCTCGGGCGGGCCAACGTGCTCGTGCGCAAACTCTTCCGCCACGAGCGGCCCGAACCCTGGGGCGGGAAACGCGGCGCGCCACTGGCCGCCGGCGTAGCGCGGCGCGTCGCCCTCGTAGGGCACGAGCAGGTGGGTGAGCGCCGCGACCCAGTCGACGCGCTCGTCGCG
>QKGW01000420.1 GCA_003250275.1 Alphaproteobacteria bacterium | reverse complement strand
GCCTGCTCGGGCGCCATCCCCTCGGTGCGTTCCTGCACCAGGGCGAAGTCGATCATCATGATCGCGTTCTTCTTGACGATGCCGACGAGCATGATGATGCCGACGAAGGCGTAGAGCGACAACGGCACGTTGAAGAGGAGGAGGGTGAGGAGCGCGCCGACCGCCGCCGAGGGCAGGCCCGAAAGAATGGTGAGCGGGTGGATGAAGCTTTCGTAGAGAATGCCGAGCACGATGTAGACCACCACGACCGCGAGCAGCAGTAGCAGGCCGAGGCCGCGCGTCGACTTCTCGAACGCCTGGGCGGTGCCCTGGAAGCTCGCCTGGGTGGTGTCGGCGATGCCGACCTGGGTGCGGATCCGGTTGATGCTTTCGACCGCTTCGCCGAGCGAGAAGCCCTCTTCGAGGTTGAAGGCGACGGTCACGGCGGGAAGCTGGCCCTGGTGGTTGACGGTCTGCGGCAGCACGCTGCGGCTGATCGTGGTGACCGCGGTGAGCGGCACCAGCGCGCCCTGCGACGAGCGCACGTAGAGGCGTTCGAGCGACGAGGCCTCCTCCTGGAAGCGCGGCATCAGTTCGAGGATCACCTGGTACTGGTCGCTCGGCGTGTACATCGTCGAGACCTGGCGCTGGCCGAATGCGGAGGCGAGCGCGTCCTCGAGTTGCTGCACGGTGACGCCGAGCTGCGCCGCGCGTTCGCGGTCGATCTGCACCGAGATCGTCGGCGCGGAGATGTCCATGTCGTTGGTGACGTCGGTGAAGCCCGGCTCCTTCGCGAGCGCGTCGGTGAGGCGTTCGGCGCCGCCGTAAAGCGCGTCGAGGTCGATGTCCTGCAGGGTGTACTGATAGGGCGCCTTCGAAACCGAGCCGCCGATGCGGATGATCTCGGGGTTGCGCACGTAGACCTTGAGGCCCGGCACCGCCGTCGCGGTCTTTTTGCGCAGGCGGCGGACGACCTCGTCGGCGGAGTCGGCGCGTTCGTGAGCCGGCTTGAGGCTCATGATCAGCAGGCCCGAATTGGTGGTGGTGCGCGAGCCGCCCGCGCCCACGGACATCATCACCTGGTCGATCGCCGGATCGGCGCGGACGATTTCCATCGCCTTGGTCTGGTTGCGCACCATCTCGTCGAACGAGGTCGCGGGCGTGCCCTCGGTGTAGGCGAAGATGCGGCCGGTATCCTCGGAAGGCAGAAAGTCCTTCGGCACGATCACGAACAGCCAGGCCGAGAGCCCGACGCTCGCGAGGAACATGCCGAAGGTGATCGCCTTGTGGCGCAGGCACCAGCCGAGCGAGCGCTCGTAGCCCGATTGCAACGCGTTGAAGGCCGCCTCGCTCTTGCGGTAGAGCGCACCGTGGGTCTGGTGCCCGCTCCGGATCATCCGGCTGCAGAGCATCGGCGTCAGGGTCAGCGAGATCACCCCCGAGGCGAGGATCGCGATGACGATGGTGAGGGCGAACTCGTGCAGCAGGCGGCCGACGATGCCGCCCATGAACATCACCGGAATGAACACCGCCGCGAGCGAGATCGTCATCGACACGATGGTGAAGGCGATTTCCCGCGCACCCTTGATCGCCGCCTCGAACGGGCGCTCGCCCGCCTCGCGGTGGCGCACGATGTTTTCGAGCATCACGATCGCGTCGTCGACGACGAAGCCGACCGAGAGGGTGAGCGCCATCAGCGAGAGGTTGTCGAGGGAGAAGCCGAACGCCGCCATCCCGGCGAAGGTGCCGACGATCGAGATCGGCAGCGCGAGCGAGGGGATCAGCGTCGCCGAGGCGCTCCTGAGAAACACGAAGATCACGCCGATCACCAGCGCCGCCGCGAGGACGAGGGTGAACTGCACGTCGAAGATCGATTCGCGGATGGTCTGGCTGCGGTCGTAGAACACCGAAAGTTCCATCGACGGCGGCAACTGCGCCTCGAAGGTCGGCAGGATTTCCTTGATCGCGTCGACCACTTCGATGGTGTTGGAGCCGGGCTGGCGCTGGACCGCGAGGGTGACCGTGCGGGTATTGCCGACCCACGCGCCGAGGCGGGTGTTCTCGACGCTGTCGACGACCTGGCCGAGGTCGCCGAAGCGCACCGGCGCACCGTTGCGGTAGGCGACCACCTGGTTGACGTAGGCGTCCGCCGAGAGGAGTTGGCCCTTGGTGTGGATCAGTGCGGTGCGGGTCGGGCCGGAGAGCGAGCCGGTGCCCTGGTTGACGTTGGTGTCGGAAACCGCTTTCTGCACCTCGTCGATGCCGATGCCGCGCGCGGCCATCGCGTCGGGGTCCATCTGCAGGCGCACCGCGTACTTCTGCGAACCGTAGACGTTGACCTGGGCGACGCCCGCCACCGTCGAGAGACGGCGCGCGAGCTGGCCTTCGGCGAACTGCGTGACCTTCGACATCGGCTCGGTGGGCGAGTTCATGAAGATGTAGAAGATCGGCGAGTCGCCCGGGTTGACCTTGCGCAGGCTCGGCGGCGTGTTCATGTCGGCGGGGAGCTTGCGCAGGGTCGAGCTGATCGCCGCCTGGACGTCCTGCGCCGCCGCGTCGATGTCGCGGTCGAGGTCGAACTGCAGGGTGATGCGGGTGCGGCCCTGGCTCGACGTCGAGGTCATCGAGTCGATGCCGGCGATCGTCGAGAACTGGTTCTCCAAGGGCGTCGCCACCGCCGAGGCCATGGTCTCGGGGTCGGTGCCGGGCAACTCGGCGGACACCGTGATGGTGGGGAAGTCGACCGCCGGGAGTTCGCTCACCGGCATCCGGATGTAGCCGATCACGCCGAACAGGATCAGCGCCGCCATCAGTAGCGTCGTCGCTACCGGGCGGCGGATGAAGAGCTCGACGTTCATTTCTTTGCCTCGGTCACCGGCACGCCGGGCGCGAGGCGGAGCTGGCCGTCGATCACCACGGTGTCGCCGGGGGCGACGCCGCCCGCGAGCGCGGCGATGCCGCCGTCGGCGTAGAGCACGGTCACGTTGCGCACCTCGGCCTTGCGTTCGGCGTCGACGACGTAGACGTAGGCGCCGTGCTGCCCGGTGTTGACCGCCTCGAACGGCACCGCGACCGCGTCCTTCAGCACTTCGAGGACGATCGACGCGGTGACGAACTGGCCGGGCACGAGGGCGTGGTCGGCATTGCCGAAGGTGGCGCGCACGGCGATGGTGCCCGACAGAGTGTCGACGGCGTCGCCGACGAAATCGACCTTGCCGGTGAGGGTTTCGCCGTCGCCGGTGCCCGGCACGTGGACGAGGAGGTTGGTGCCGCCCTCGCGCATCCGCTGCTGCAGCATCGGCAGGAGCTGCTGCGGCAGGGTGACGGCGACTCGCACCGGCTCGACCGCCGAGACCGCCACCAGCGCGGTTTCGTTCGCCTTGACGATGTTGCCGGGGTGCACCAGGATCGCGCCGGTCTTGCCGGCGATCGGCGAGCGGATCTCGCTGTAGCCGAGGCGGAGTTTGGCGCTCGCCACCGCGGCGTTGTCGGCGGCGACCGAGGCGGCGAGGGATTTTGCGTCCGCCTGGGCCTGTTCGTAGCGCTGCGCCGAGGCGACGCCGCGCGCGGAGAGGTCCTTCTGCCGGGCGAGTTCGAGACGCGCCTGATCGAGCATCGCCTGATCGCGCGCGAGCACCGCCTGCGCTTGGTCGAGTTCGGCCTGGAACGGGCGCGGGTCGATGCGGAAGAGGAGGTCGCCCTTGGCGACGTACTGACCCTCGACGAAGCCCGCCTCGACGACGCGGCCTTCGACCTGAGGCTTGATTTGTACGGTGGAGGAGGCGAGAACGTTGCCGACGGTGCGCGCGAGGCGCGGCACGTCGCGGCGTTCGGCCTTGGCGGTGACGACCGGCGCGGCGGTGCGCGTCTGGGCGGCGGCGTCCGCCAGCGGCGTGGCGAGCGCGGCGGCGAGGACGAGCGGAAGGGCGAAACGGCCAAGACGCAACCGGTACATCGCAGTCCCCTGAGCAGAAAGTTCCGCGAGAGTATACGCAGAACATTCGGCGGAGTTGAAACGCCTTTCTCGGTGAAAACGCCGGGCGGTTCGCCGATGCGGCCGGGTGGTCTACAAGCGGCGCTGTACGCGCGCAGGAAGCGGGGGATGTTCGCGTGTGGGTCGAGGTGGCGGTAGCCGTGGCGTTCGTCGCCGTATATATCGGCATGGGGCTTGGCCGCTGGCCGGGACTCGCGATCGACCGCACCGGCGTCGGCATGGTCGGCGCGGTGTTCGTGTTCGCGATCGGCGCGATCGACGGCCCCGGCACCCTGCGCGCGGTGAACTTTTCAGTGCTCGCGACGCTGTTCGCGTTGATGGTGGTTTCGGCGCAGGTCGAGGCGGCGGGTTTCTTCGACTGGTGCGGGCGCAGGCTCGCCGCCGCGCGGGTCGCGCCGCCGGTGTTGCTGGCGCTGACCGTCGCCGTCACCGCCGGGCTCGCCGCCGCGCTCACCAACGACGTGGTGGTGTGGGCGCTGGTGCCGGTGGTGATTGCCGGAGTGCGGGCGCGCGGGCTCGATCCGCGGCCGTTCGTCATCGCCATCGCCTGCGCCGCCAACGCGGGCTCGGCGGCGACGTTGATCGGAAATCCGCAGAACCTTTTGATCGGTCATGTCGGCGGCTTGACCTTCTGGCGCTTTCTCGCCGCCTGCGCGGTCCCGGCGATCGGCGCGGCAGCGGTGGTGGCGGCGGTGACGGTGCTGGTGTGGCGTGGCCGCTGGTACGCGGAGGCGGGCGATCCGCCGGGCGACAAGGCGCTCGATCGTCCGCGCGCGCTCAAGGCGGTGGTGGCGGGTGTGGCGCTGATCGGCGCGTTTTCGCTGCCGGGCGACCATGCCCCTTGGGCGCTCGCGGTGGCGGCGGCGCTGTTGATCAACCGCCGCCTCGGCACGCCGCGGATGCTCGGCATGGTCGACTGGCACTTGCTGCTGCTGTTCACCTGCCTGTTCGTGGTGACCGGAGCGCTGGTCGACAGCGGCCTGCTCGACCGCCTGCTGCCGGGAATCGCCGCGGGCGTCGAGACCGCGCCGGTGTCGCTGCTGCTCTCGCTGGCGGGCAGCAACGCGATCGGCAACGTGCCGCTGGTCACCGCGGTGCTCGGCCTCGCGCCGGGATTGAGCGAAGCGGCGCTGATGCGGCTCGCGGTGTTTTCGACGCTCGCCGGAAATCTCTTGGTGGTCGGCAGCATGGCGAACATCATTGCGGTGGAGCGGGCGCGCGACGTGGGCGTGAGCGTCGGGTTTCTGGATTACGCGCGGGTCGGCGTGCCGGTCACGGTGCTGAGCCTCGCGGGCGCATATCTCTGGTTGGCTTGAGAAGGGTTTTCGGGTGGCGGAAAAGGGTCTGTTCTCGTATCGCAAGTTCTGGGCGCACCGTTTCGGGCCGTCGCGCTTCCTGCCGATGAGCCGCGAGGAGATGACCGCGCGTGGCTGGGATTCGTGCGACGTGGTGATCGTCAACGGCGACGCCTACGTCGACCATCCGTCGTTCGGCGCGGCGGTGATCGGCCGCGTGCTCGAAGCGCAGGGCTTCCGCGTCGGCATCATCGCCCAGCCCGACTGGTCCTCGCCCGAGCCGTTCAAGGCGCTCGGCAAGCCGAACCTGTTCTTCGGCATCACCGCGGGCGCGATGGACAGCATGGTCAACCGCTACACCTCCGACCGCAAGATCCGCTCCAACGACGCCTATACGCCCGGCGACGAAGGCGGCAAGCGCCCCGACCGCGCGGTGCTGGTCTACGCGCAGCGCTGCCGCGAGGCGTTCAAGGACGTTCCGGTGGTGATCGGCGGCATCGAGGCGAGCCTGCGCCGCGTCGCCCACTACGACTACTGGTCGGACAAGGTGCGGCGCTCGGCGCTGATCGATTCCAAGGCCGACGCGCTGGTCTACGGCAACGCCGAACGGGCGATTTCCGAGATCGCCTTCCGCCTCGCGCGCGGCAAGGGCATGGGCGATCTGCGCGACGTGCGCGGCGTCGCGGTGGTCGCGCCGCCGCCCGAAGGCTGGCAGGTGAAGAACGAGACCCTGCTGCCCGACGAAGCCGCGCCGCAGACCCTCGACAAGGCCCTGCCGACGGCGATCGAGCTGCCGTCGTTCGAGGCGGTCGCCGCCGATCCGGCGCTCTACGCCCACGCCTCGCGCGTCGTCCACCAGGAATCGAGCCCGCTCAACGGCCGCCCGCTGCTCCAGCGCCACGGCGACCGCACGGTGTGGATTTCCGCGCCGCCCGAGCCGCTGCCGACGCCCGATCTCGACGCGGTGTTCGACCTGCCCTACGCCCGCGCGCCGCATCCGTCGTACGGCGACGCGAAGATCCCGGCATGGGAGATGATCCGCCACTCGATCTCGATCGTGCGCGGCTGCTTCGGCGGTTGCGCCTTCTGCGCGATCACCGCGCACGAGGGCAAGGTGGTGCAGAGCCGCTCCGAGGCCTCGATCCTCAAGGAGATCGAGGCGGTGCGGGATTCCGACTGCGGCTTCACCGGGATCGTCTCCGATTTGGGCGGCGCGACCGCGAACATGTGGAACCTCGGCTGCACGGACCCGAAGATCGAGGCGTTGTGCCGCCGTCCGTCGTGCCTCTTCCCCGACGTTTGCAAGAACCTCCGCACCGATCACGGCCCCTTGATCAAGCTCTACGAGAAGGCGCGCGCGGTGAAGGGGGTGAAGAAGATCCTGATCGGCTCGGGGGTGCGCTTCGACCTCGCGGTGAAGAGCCCGGCCTACATCCAGTCGCTCGTCGCCAACCACGTCGGCGGCTACCTCAAGATCGCGCCGGAGCACACCGAGAAGGGCACCCTCGATCTGATGCTGAAGCCCGGCATCGGCTCGTTCGACCGCTTCAAGCAGATGTTCGACGCCGCCGCGAAGAAGGCGGGCAAGCAGTACTACCTGATCCCGTACTTCATCGCCGCGCACCCCGGCACCACCGACGAGGACATGCTCAACCTCGCCCTGTGGTTGAAAGCGAATGGCTTCCGCGTCGACCAGGTGCAGACCTACCTGCCGACGCCGATGGCGCTGTCCTCGGCGATGTACCACAGCGGCTACAACCCGCTGAAGCCGGTGCGCCGCGCCGATACGCCTGGCGTCGCCACCGCCAAGGGGCTCCGGCAGCGCCGCCTGCACAAGGCGTTCCTGCGCTACCACGACGCCGAGAACTGGCCGATGCTGCGCGAGGCGCTGGTGCGGATGGGGCGCGAGGAGCTGATCGGACCGGGCAAGGCGCACCTGATCCCGGCGTGGCAGCCCAAGGGCACCGGCCTGCGCGCCGAGGGGCAACGGGGCAGGGGCCAGCCCGCGCCGCGCACCGCGCCGCCGCCCAAGGGGCAGCCGCCACGCCGCCGGCGCTGAAACAGTGTAACCTTACCTTGACTCACGCCCCCGGAGGGCGCTAAACCGGGCTTCTCGGTTCCCGCCGTGCGCCTGCACGCCGGCGGGTGAAAAGGGAATTCGGTGGGGCGCGCGAGCGCCGAGTCCGAAGCT
>QKGW01000274.1 GCA_003250275.1 Alphaproteobacteria bacterium | reverse complement strand
GAAACCGCGTGGTTCAACCCGGCGGTCGCGCCCGCCGCCGAGGCGCTCGCCGACGTCGGGCTCGGCCTCGCCGACGCCGAGGCGGCGGAGCGCCGTCTCGCCCGCTTCGCTCCGCTGCTGGCGCGCTTCTTCCTCGAGTTGGAGGCGACCGGCGGCAGCATGGTGCCGACCGACGAAATGGCGAAGTACTTCCGTTGAGCCGCGGGCGTGGCCGGTAAACCTTGCTCTCCGATTCTATCGACGGGCGGCGGCGAGGATTAGCCGTCCGTCGCGACTATGACCTTCAGGCTATAAGCGCCTGGCAGAACTTTTCCTCTCCTTGGCCGGACGTTCGCGTATTTAATAAACCCTTGAATCTATAGGTATATAACCTTCCGCATACCGGCTCCTCGACTTGACAGCGGTCCGCTTTCGATCAGAATGATGCATCAGTGATGGACCACTTTTGAGGTTTGCCGGAATGGCGCGTGGGTGGGTGTCGCAAAAATACCCGACGGGGCCGGATTGGGCCCGCCGCCGCCAATACCGCCTTTTCATCGTGGAAAATCCGAGGGGTCGGGCTTCGCCGTGCGGCGAAGCCTCTTGTCGCATGGCGTCTGCACTCCCAGCTTTCGCACGAGGGCTCTTGCCGGAAAATTTTTCAACCCTACCTGAAATGAAATCAACTCGGCGTGGGGGAGGGGTGCTCTCGTCTGCGCCCCTGCGAATGGCGGGCACCCGTCGTACCTACCGAGCCGATACCACCAAAGACATGGTTCCTTCACGGCAACAGGCCTTTTCTCTCGACCGCGTCCTTCTCCGGGACGATCGGCGGGCGCTTTTGTGCGCCGGGCGGCGGGCCGCGCCGGGTTTCTTTGGCGATGTCCGTCGGCGGGATGTGGTCTTTCGCGGCTTACGGCATACATCTATCAGCGGGCGGCTTCGGCAGGGGGCGCCGCCGCGGACACCGGGCGATCGTAGCCTGTGCGACTTTAGTGAATGTCTTTAGTTCCAATCGATAAACGGGCTTTGCAATGCGAATCAAACTTGGTTTGGACTTGCCGATCTCAGGCGAGCCCGTTCAAGAAATCCACGACGGACGGCCCGTCCGCAGTGTCGCGCTGATCGGGTTCGATTACCCCGGTCTGAAGCCGACGATGCTGGTGCAGGCGGGGGATCGGGTTCAACTCGGTCAGCCGCTGTTCGCGGACAAGACCAACCCCGGGGTTCACTTCACCGCGCCCGCCGCGGGCGTCGTCCGCGATATCTTCCGCGGTGAGCGCCGCCTGTTCCAGTCGATCGTGATCGACGTCGATGGCGACGATGCGGTCGGCTTCGCGCGCTACGAGGCGGGCGAACTCGCCGCCTTGAGCGACGCCCAGGTGCGCGACAACCTGCAGCAGTCCGGTCTGTGGGCGGCGCTGCGCACCCGGCCGTTCAGCAAGGTTCCCGCGGTCGACGCGACGCCGTCGTCGATCTTCGTCACCGCGATCGACACCAATCCGCTTTCGGCGGCTCCCGCCGTCGTCGTCGCCCGCGAGCCCGAGGCCTTCGCGCAGGGGCTGACGGTGCTGACCCGGCTGGCGAAGGTGTTCCTCTGCAAGGCGCCCGGCGCGGCGCTGCCGGGCGAGGACGTCCCCGGCGTCGAAGTCGAGGAGTTCGAGGGGCCGCATCCGGCGGGCCTCGCCGGAACCCACATCCACTTCCTCGACCCGGTCGGCGCGAAGAAGACGGTGTGGACGATCGGCTATCAGGACGTCGTCGCGATCGGCAAGCTGTTCACCACCGGCACGCTCTGGACCGAGCGCGTCGTCGCGCTCGCGGGCCCCGGCGTCCGCCGCCCGCGGCTGCTGCGCACCCGCCTCGGCGCGAGCCTCGCGGATCTCGTCGAGGGTGAACTCGAAGCCGGCGACCAGCGGGTGATCTCGGGTTCGGTGTTCGGCGGGCGCACCTCGCGCGGCGCGGCGGCCTGGCTCGGGCGCTACCACGTTCAAGTGAGCGTCGTGCCCGAGGGGCACGACCGCGAGTTCATGCACTACCTGCGGCTCGGCACCCGCAAGCACTCGGTCACCCGGGCGTTCCTGTCGAGTTCGCTCGCCCGCCGCCTGCTGCCGTTCACCACCACTACCAACGGCAGCCCGCGCGCGATGGTGCCGATCGGCAACTACGAGGCGGTGATGCCGCTCGACATCCTGCCGACGCAGCTGCTTCGCGCGCTTCTGGTGGGAGATACCGAAACCGCGCAGAAGCTCGGGTGCCTGGAGCTCGACGAGGAGGACCTCGCGCTCTGCACCTACGTCTGCGCGGGCAAGTACGAATATGGTCCGGTGCTGCGGGAAGTGCTGGCCCGCATCGAGAAAGAGGGCTGAGCATGGGTCTGCGGAAACTTCTGGACAAGATCGGGCATCAGTGCGAGCCGGGAGGCAAATTCCAGGCCTTCGGCGCGCTCTACGAGGCGATCGACACGTTCTTCTACCGGCCTGACCTGGTCACCCACACCACGGCCCACGTGCGCGACAGCATGGACCTCAAGCGCATGATGACGATGGTCTGGCTGACCACCTTCCCGATCATGGCGTTCGGGATGTGGAACATCGGCTATCAGGCCAACGCGGTGTTCGCGCAGCAGCCCGATCTGCTTGCGGCGCAGGACGGCTGGCGCTTCGTCTTCATCCGCCTGCTCGCGGGCTTCGATCCCGCCAGCGTGTGGGACAACCTGGTGTTCGGCGCGTTCCACTTCCTGCCGCTCTACGTGACGATCTTCGTCGTCGGCATCGCCTGGGAGGTGCTGTTCGCCACCATCCGCGGGCACGAGGTCAACGAGGGCTTCTTCGTCACCTCGGTGCTGTTCGCGTTGATCCTGCCGCCGAGCCTGCCGCTCTGGCAGGCGGCGGTCGGCATCAGCTTCGGCGTGGTGCTCGGCAAGGAGGTGTTCGGCGGCACCGGCAAGAACTTCATGAACCCGGCGCTGGTCTCGCGCGCGTTCCTGTTCTTCGCCTACCCCGCGTTCATGTCGGGCGACCGCGTCTGGGTGCCGGTGGACGGCTACGCCGGTGCGACCGCGCTCAGCAACGCCGCCTCGGGCGGGGTGCAGGCGATGACCGCCAACGGAATGAGCTGGTGGGACGCCTTCCTCGGCTTCATGCCCGGCTCGATCGGCGAAACCAGCACGCTCGCGATCCTGATCTGCGGCGGCTTCCTCGTTTTCGCGGGGATCGCCTCGTGGCGCATCGTCGCGGGCGTGATGATCGGCATGATCGGCTTCTCCACCCTCCTCAACCTGATCGGTTCGAGCACCAACCCGATGTTCGCGATGCCGTGGTACTGGCACCTCGTGCTCGGCGGCTACGCCTTCGGGATGATGTACATGGCCACCGACCCGGTGTCGGCCTCGATGACCAACACCGGCAAGTGGATCTTCGGCGCGCTGATCGGGGTGATGGTGGTGATGGTGCGGGTGATCAACCCGGCCTTCCCCGAAGGGATGATGCTGGCGATCCTGTTCGCCAACCTGTTCGCGCCTTTGATCGACCATTTCGTGATCCGGGCCAATATCAAGCGGAGGGCCGCGCGCAATGGCTGAGAAAAAGGAAACCATCGGCCGCACGCTGACCGTGGCGTTGGCCGTGTGCCTGGTGTGCTCGGTATTCGTCGCGGGCGCGGCGGTGTCGCTCAAGCAGACCCAGCAGCAGAACGCGCTGCTCGACAAGCAGCGCAGCATTCTGCGCATCGCCGGGATGCTCAATGACAACGCGACCGGCGCCGAGGTGCGGAAGATCTTCGGCGAGGGGATCACCCCGCGCGTCGTCGACCTCGAAACCGGCCGCTTCACCGACGCCGAGAACCCGCGCACCTTCGACCCGCTCAAGGCGGCGCAGGACCCGTCGCTCTCGAAGATCCTGCCGGCGTCGAAGGACATCGCCTCGATCCACCGGCTCGAACGCTACAGCATCGCCTATCTGGTCGAGAAGAACGGGCGGATCGAAACCCTGATCCTGCCGATCCGCGGCTATGGCCTGTGGTCGACGCTCTACGGCTTCATCGCGCTCAAGAGCGATCTCAAGACCGTCGCCGGCTTCGGCTTCTACCAGCACGCCGAGACCCCCGGCCTCGGCGGCGAGGTCGACAACCCGCGCTGGCTCTCGCAATGGCCGGGTAAGCAGGTCTACGACGACAGCGGCCGCCTCGACGTGGCGGTGGTCAAGGGCGGCGTCGACCCGAGCAGCCCGCAGGCGGTGCACAAGGTCGACGCCATCGCGGGCGCCACGCTGACCAGCAGGGGCGTGGATAATCTGGTGCACTTCTGGCTTGGTCCGGATGGTTTCGGACCCTTCCTGCAGAACCTGAAGAAGGGGGACGCATAATCATGGCAAAACCGACCGTCCGCGAAGTTCTGTTCAACCCGGTCTTCAACAACAACCCGATCGGCCTGCAGATCCTCGGCATCTGTTCCGCGCTCGCGGTGACCTCGAACCTCAGGACCGCGCTGGTGATGTCGCTGGCGCTGACCATGGTGACCGCCTTCTCGAACCTGTCGATCTCCGCGATCCGCAACCAGATCCCGTCGTCGATCCGCATGATCGTGCAGATGGTGATCATCGCGTCGCTGGTGATCGTGGTCGATCAGCTGCTCAAGGCCTACGCCTTCTCGGTGAGCAAGCAGCTCTCGGTGTTCGTCGGCCTGATCATCACCAACTGCATCGTGATGGGCCGCGCCGAGGCCTTCGCGATGCAGAACCCGCCGAAGCTGTCGTTCTTCGACGGCATCGGCAACGGGCTCGGCTACAGCGTCATGCTGATCACCCTCGGCGTGATCCGCGAGCTTTTCGGCGCGGGCAAGCTGATGGGCCACACCATCCTGCCGACGGTCAACGAAGGCGGTTGGTACATCCCCAACGGCCTGCTGCTCCTGCCGCCGTCGGCGTTCTTCCTGATCGGTCTCGCGATCTGGGCGCTGCGCACCTGGAAGACCAGCCAGCAGGAGAAGCCGAACTTCCACATCACCACCCACGTGCGCGCGGAGGCCTACTGAGATGGAGCATTACCTCAGCCTGTTCTTCCGCGCCGTCTTCGTTCAGAACATGGCGCTCGCCTTCTTCCTCGGGATGTGTTCGTTCATCGCGATCTCGAAGAAGGTCGAAACCGCGATCGGCCTCGGCGTCGCGGTGGTGGTGGTGCAGGCGATCACGGTCCCGGCCAACAACCTGATCTACCGCTACCTGCTCAAGGATGGCGCGCTCGCCTGGGCCGGTCTCCCCGATGTCGACATGAGCTTTCTCGGGCTCCTGAGCTACATCGGCGTGATCGCCGCGATCGTGCAGATCCTCGAAATGACGCTCGATAGATACGTGCCCAGCCTCTACAACGCGCTCGGCGTGTTCCTGCCGCTGATCACGGTGAACTGCGTGATCCTCGCGGGCTCGCTGTTCATGGTCGAGCGCGACTACACCTTCGCCGAGAGCGGCGTCTACGGCGTCGGCTCCGGCCTTTCCTGGGCGCTCGCGATCACCGCGCTGGCGGGCATCCGCGAGAAGCTCAAGTACAGCGACGTGCCCGCCGGTCTGCAGGGATTGGGCATCACCTTCATCACCATCGGTCTGATGGCGCTGGGGTTCATGTCCTTTTCCGGCGTGCAGATCTGAGGGGGATGTGAGGCATGGGCAACACTGAAATCATCCTGACCGGCGTCGGCATGTTCACCGGCATCGTGCTGGCGCTGGTGGTCATCATTCTGTTCGCGCGTTCGCGTCTGGTCGCCTCGGGCGACGTTACGATCGAGATCAACGGCGAGCGCGACATCACCGTGGAGGCGGGCGGCAAGTTGCTGCAGACCCTCGCGGGCAGCGAAATCTTCCTCTCCTCCGCGTGCGGCGGCGGCGGCACCTGCGCGCAGTGCAAGTGCATCGTCCGCTCCGGCGGCGGCGAGATGCTGCCGACCGAGGAAGGGCACTTCAACCGCCGCCAGATGCTCGAAGGCTGGCGTCTCGCCTGCCAGACCCCGGTCAAGCAGGATATGAAGATCGTCGTCCCCGAAGAGGTGTTCGGCGTCAAGAAGTGGGAATGCACGGTCGAGTCCAATCCCAACGTCGCCACCTTCATCAAGGAGCTGACGCTGCGCCTGCCCGAGGGCGAGCACGTCAACTTCCGCGCGGGCGGCTACGTGCAGCTCGAAGCGCCGCCGCACGAGGTCCACTACAAGGACTTCGACATTCCCGCGGAATTCCGCGCCGACTGGGACAAGTTCAACCTCTGGCGCTACGTCTCCAAGGTCGACGAGCCGGTGATCCGCGCCTACTCGATGGCGAACTACCCCGACGAAAAGGGCATCGTCAAATTCAACATCCGCGTGGCCTCTCCGCCGCCCGGACGCGACGACATTCCGCCCGGCAAGATGTCGTCGTGGGTGTTCGGCCTCAAGCCCGGCGACAAGGTCACCGTCTACGGCCCGTTCGGCGAGTTCTTCGCCCGGGAGACCGATGCGGAGATGGTGTTCATCGGCGGCGGCGCGGGCATGGCGCCGATGCGCTCGCACATCTTCGACCAGCTCCGCCGGATCAAGACCGACCGCAAGATCACCTTCTGGTACGGCGCGCGCTCGCTGCGCGAGGCGTTCTACGTCGAGGAGTACGACCAGCTTCAGGCGGAGCACCCGAACTTCACCTGGCACCTCGCGCTTTCCGACCCGCTGCCCGAGGACAACTGGACCGGCGCGACCGGCTTCATCCACAACGTCCTCTTCGACAATTACCTCAAGAACCATCCGGCTCCCGAGGACTGCGAGTACTACATGTGCGGCCCGCCGATGATGAACGCGGCCGTCATCAAGATGCTTCTGGAGTTGGGAGTGGAGCGTGACAGTATCTTCCTCGATGACTTCGGCGGTTGAGGCGCCGGAGGCGGGGCGGCGGGTTGCGATCGGGTTGGGGCGGTGGGCCTGTATCGGCCTGACCGTCCTGCTCGCGGCCTGCAACGGCAAGGAAGTCCAGAGCTTCGGCGGCCCGACGATGGGGAGCACCTACCGGGTGCAGTACGTCGCGGGCGACAAGACGCCCAAGGCCGAGCGGCTTCAGGCCGGGGTCGAGGCGATCCTCGCCGAGGTCGACCGCACGGTTTCCACCTACCGCAACGATTCCGACGTTTCGCGCTTCAACGCCGCGCCCGCGGGCGCGTGCGCGCAGGTGCCGCCGAGCGTGCTGCAGCTCTACGGCTACGCGCGCACCCTCAACCGCGAGAGCGGCGGCGCGTTCGACATCACCCTGCTGCCGGCGCTCTCGGCGTGGGGCTTCGGGCCGCGCGGCCGCGTCGACGTGCATCCGGGCGCGGACCGGCTCAGGGCGCTGCGCGGCGTCGTCGGGATGGATCACATCCGCACCGAGGCCGCGCCGGGCGGCGAGGTGCTGTGCAAGGACAGCGCGAGCGCGATCGAGTTCAACAGCGTCGCCGCGGGCTACACCGTCGACCGCGTCACCGCCTATCTGAAGTCGCAGG
>QKGW01000082.1 GCA_003250275.1 Alphaproteobacteria bacterium | reverse complement strand
GTCGGCCTCAACCTTTCCCAGACGGCGGACGATTTCCCCCTTGAGCTTCGGGAAGTCGCGACTTCGCTGGCGGTGGTCTCGGCACGCCCGATACCCCGCCGGCGGATTTTTCACGCCGTTCTCGACGCCCTCGAAACCTGGCTCGCGATTTGGCGGGACCGCGGTTTCGAGCCGGTACGCGGCGCCTGGAACGCCGCGTCCTGCACCCTCGGCCGCGCGGTTGCGTTCGACTCCGCCGAGGGAACTTCGACCGGCGAGGCGGTGGGCCTTGCCGCGGACGGCGGCCTTCTGGTCCGCGACCCGAGCGGCGCCGTTCATGCCTTTCATTCCGGAGAAATGCGGTTTCTCCCCGAACCCGCATTTGAACACACCCAAACGAGGTCCGCTTCATGAAGACGCAAAGGACATGGGACACGCTCGCGGCGGACACCGCCGAACGGATGGCCGCCGCCGATAAGTTCATCGGCAAGGGCAAGCGCGTCGAAGCCAAGGACGTGGTTGGCCTGCTCGAGGCGGTGATCCGCCCCGGCGACCGCGTCAATATCGAGGGCAACAACCAGAAGCAGGCGGACTTCCTCGCCGAGTGCCTGCTCAAGGTCGACAAGAGCAAGGTCCACGACCTGCACATGGTGCAGTCCGCGGTGCCGCTCGCCGCGCACCTCGATCTGTTCGAACAGGGCATCGCGAAGAAGCTCGACTTCGCCTTCGGCGGGCCGCAGGCCGGCCGCGTCGCGAAGTTCATCCGCGAGGGCAAGCTCGAGCTCGGCGCGATCCACACCTACCTTGAGCTGTTCGGCCGCTACTTCCTCGACCTCACCCCGAAGGTGTCGCTGATCTGCGCCTACGAGGCCGACCGCGAGGGCAACCTCTACACCGGCTTCAACACCGAGGACACCCCGGTGATCGTCGAGGCGACCAAGTTCCGCCAGGGCATCGTCATCGCCCAGGTGAACAAGATCGTCGACAAGCTGCCGCGCATCGACATCCCCTCGGGCTGGATCGACGCGGTGGTGGAATCGCCCAAGCCGTTCTTCATCGAGCCGCTGTTCACCCGTGACCCGGCGCTGATCACCGACAACCAGATCCTGCTCGCGATGCTCGCCCTCAAGGGCATCTACGCCGAATACAGCGTGTCGAGCATGAACCATGGCATCGGCTTCCTCACCTCGGCGATCGAACTGATGCTGCCGACCTACGGCGAGGAGCTGAAGCTCAAGGGCAAGTGCTGCACGCACATGATCCTCAACCCGCACCCGACGATGATCCCTGCGATCGAAGAGGGCTGGGTCGACACCATCCACTGCTTCGGCGGTGAGCTCGGCATGGAGAAGTACGTCGCGGCGCGGCCCGACGTGTTCTTCATCGGCCCCGACGGCACCCTCCGTTCCAACCGCGCGTTCGCGCAGACCGCCGGCCACTACGCCGTCGACATGTTCATCGGCGGCACTCTGCAGATCGACCCCTACGGCAACTCCTCCACCGCCACCGCCAACCGCGTCGCGGGCTTCGGCGGCGCGCCGAACATGGGCTGCGACCCGAAGGGCCGCCGTCACTCGACCGAGGCGTGGCTGAAGTGCGGCCAGGAACTGCCGTCGATGTACGAGCAGATCGGCCAGATGCAGCGCGGCAAGCGCCTCGTCGTGCAGGGCGTGGAAACCTTCGGCGAGGGCCGCGAGCCCGCGTTCGTCGAGGAGCTCGACGCGCTCAAGCTCGCCAAGAACGCCGGTCTCGAACTGCCGCCGGTGATGATCTACGGCGACGACGTCACCCACATCATCACCGAGGAAGGCATCGCCTACCTCAGCCGCTGCGGCAGCATGGAAACCCGCATGGCGGCGATCCGCGCGGTGGCTGGCTATACCGAGATCGGCCTCAAGGCGAAGCCTGAGGAAACCCGGCGTCTGCGCGACGCGAAAATCGTGATGACCCCCGAGGATCTCGGCGTCGATCGCGACCGTGCCAGCCGCGACCTGCTCGCGGCCAAGTCGATGAAGGATCTCGTCACCTGGTCGGGCGGCCTCTACGAGCCGCCGGCGCGGTTCCGCAACTGGTAAGCGAGGAGACGAAAGCAAATGGCTCTCAATACCCTGGAATTCGAAGTCAAGACGCCGGATGCGGCAGTCGCGGTTGCGAAACCCGTGCATTTCGGTGTGGTCGGATCGGGCGATCTCGAAGTTCTGATGTCGCCGCTCGCCTCCGGCGGTGCGGTCAAGGTGAAGGTGGTCACGCCGGTGACCGGCTTCGACGCGCTCTGGCAGCGCGTCCTCGAAGCCTTCGTCGGCTCCGCCAAGCTCCGCGACGTCTCGATCGAGATCAACGACAACAACGCGACCCCGGCGGTGGTGACCCTGCGCCTGCGCCAGGCCCTCGCCGAAGCCGCCGCCTGATGAAAGGAACTCTCATGTCCAAGTGGAGCACGCTCCTCAGCCGGAGCTTCCTCGAATCCAACGCCCGCGAACGGGCCGTCGGCCTGGTCGACGAAGGCACCTTCACCGAGTTCGCCGGGCCGTTCGACCGGCGCACCAGCCCCCACCTCGAAGTGCTCGGCGAGGCGGTGGAGTTCGACGACGGCATCGTCACCGGCGTCGGCCGCATCGGCAAGACCCCGGTGTTCGTGATCTCCCAGGAAGGCCGCTTCATCGGCGGCGCCGTGGGTGAGGTGGGCGGCGCGAAGATGGTCGGCACGATCAAGGCCGCCATCGACTTCGCCGACCGCATCGCCAAGGACTTCCCGAACGCGGCCGACGAGGAGAAGCCGATCGTCGCGATCTCCTTCGAGACCGGCGGCGTGCGCCTGCACGAGGCGAACGCCGGCCTGCTCGCCCACGCCGAGGTGATGGACCAGTTCCAGCGCGCCCGCGGCAAGGTGCCGGTGATCAGCCTGATCGGCTCGAAGGTCGGCTGCTTCGGCGGCATGGGCTTCGTCGCCGCCGCCACCGACGTGGTGGTGATGAGCGAGTTCGGCCGCCTCGGCCTCACCGGTCCCGAGGTGATCGAGCAGGAGATGGGTAAGGACGAGTTCGACAGCGCCGACCGCGCCCTCGTCTATCGCACCACCGGCGGCCGTCACAAGTACGTGATGGGCGACTGCAACTTCCTCGTCGAGGACACCGTCGCGGGCTTCCGCGCGCAGCTCTCCGAGCTCGCCAAGCTGCCGCGCTCCGAGTTCGAGGCGCTGCGGCGCATCGGCTCCGAGAAGCTGGTGGAGAAGCAGCTCGAAGGCGTTGCGCTCGCCGCCGAATTGCAGCCCAAGGACGCCCGCGACGTGTGGGTGCACGCGGGCAACCCGGACCCGGTGAGCCTCGCCATGGCGCCGGTGCCGCAGTTCCGCGAAACCGTCAAGCGCCTCGCGCTCTGAGCCGAAGGAGGAAACCATGGAATCTTTGATCGGACAGGGCCGCACGGCGATCGAGCTGATCTGCGACCCCGATAGCTTCGCCGAGGGCAGCGTCGGCGCCAAAACCTTCGCCGATCCGGACTTCGGTCCGGGCGCGGTGGTCGGCACCGCCAAGCTCGACGGCAAACCGGTGACGGTGATCGCCAACGACGCCGACGCCTTCAACGAGAAGTTCCCGGTGGTCTACGCCGGCGTGATCGGCATGGAAGAGGGCTACAAGATGGCCCAGGCGGTCTACGCCACCATCGCCGCCGACGCCGACGCGCCGAAGGAGAACAAGCGCGCGATCGTGCTGATCGTCGACACCCCCGGCAACGGTCCGGGTAAGGTCGAGGAGATCTTCGGCATGAACAAGGCGACCGGCGCGTATCAGCTCGCCCTCGCCGAGGCCCGCTACACCGGCCACCCGATCGTCGCGATGGTGATCGGCCGCGCGATCTCGGGCGCGTTCCTCTGCCACGGCCTGCAGGCGGACCAGATCCTCTCGCTCGACTCCGACTTCGGCACGATGATCCACGTGATGCCGCTCACTTCGATCTCGCGCATCGTGAAGAAGGACATGGAGACGCTCGAGAAGCTCGCCGAGAGCAACCCGGTGTTCGCCGCCGGGCCGCGCTTCTTCTCCCGCCTCGGCGGCGTCGAGGAGATCGTCACCAACATCGACGACATGCGCGCGACGATCATCCGCCACGTCGGCGAAGTGCGCGCCGCCAAGCTCGCGGGCAAGGAGGACACTCTCGGTCCGTGGGGCCGTGGTGCCCTCGGTGCAGAACGCGGCGGCCGCGTCGTCCGTCCCGAGGTCTTGAAGCTGGTCGCCGACGAGTTCGCGGCGGTCTCCGGCAAGTACCTCCCGGGTGCCGCGCTCGAAGGCGCGGCCTAAACGGGAGAGACATCCATGTCCGACGATCTGGAACGTTTCGAGGAATTGGCCGAGACCCTGTCGACGGCGCCGTCGCTGGCCGAAATGCCGCGCCGTACGCTCGCCGACAAGGGGATCGCGGGGCCGACGGCTGCGCATGTGATCGAGGAGGTGCACACTCCGTTCAATCTTGCGTACCTGACGTTCACCACCGGTTCCTCGGCGTTCCAGAACATCGTCGGCGTGGTTCACAGCGAAATCGAAGGTCGCTGTGACGTCGCTCGGCGGCTGTTCCAGGCCTTGGGGATCGCCGCCGGGCGGCACATGCTGGTGACCTACGCGCCGCTCGTCAACGTCTTCTCCAAGACCGCGCTCGAGCGTTCCGGGATCACCTGGAACTTCCTTTCGCGCTCCAGCCGCGACGCGTTCATCGCGCGGGTGTGCCGCGACAAGCCCGACGTCATTCTCGGCGAAAGCTCGTTCATCCGCGCGTCGCTCGCCGAGGCCAAGCGCCTCGGCTTCGCGGGCGAACTGCCGCGCGGCTGCGTCATTCTCACCGCGGGCACGCCGCTCGATCTCGAGCTTCTCGAAGAGGCCGAAAGCCTCGGCTGCCACGTGCACGATCTATACGGCTGTCAGGAATTCGGCTGGCTGACCCTCGACGGCGTGCCGCTGCGCGACGACATCGCGCTCGTCGCCTCGCCCGCGGGCGACGGCTACGGCGAACTCGTCGTCGGCGGTCTGCCGATGGCCGACAGCTTCCCGGTCGCCGAGAGCGGCCACGTCTGCAATCCCGCCGGCAAGATTCTCACCTATCGCCGCCGGCGGACCCATCCCGAATACGAAGTGGTGGTGCTCGCCACGCCGCTCGCCGCCGCCGAAACGGTGGACCGGGCCGCGCGCACCATCCTCAGGATCAAGGGGCGGGTGGTGAAGGTTTCCCCCAGCCTTCGCACCCACGCTCCCGCCACCGAGCTGATGCTGGTTCCAGGGGTCGTCGGCGGAGCGGTCACCGACGACGCACCCCGTTTCATCGGCCCGGTGGCGACGAAAATGTTCGACGACATCGTCCAGGCCCAGGTCGATCTCGCCGCCACCGCCAAGACCGATCCGGTCTGGACCAAGCGGAGGTAGCGCGATGACCCTGGCCCGCCATCTCCTCGCCGATCTCTCCCGCCTCGACCGCGCGGCGCTCGCCGACCGCGCCGTCGCCGGGCTGCTGCCGCCCTACGCCGGGTGCGCCGCGCGGGTGCGCGCGTGCCTCGCCGCGAGCCCGCTGCCGGGGATCGTCGCGCGGCCGACGCTGCCGCTCGCGCCGGGCGAGGTGCAGCTCGGGCTCGCCTTCCCGTTCCGCGAGGGCGAAACCCGGGTGAAGAGCGCGATCGCCGTCGCCGAGAGCGAGATTGCCGGGTTCACCGATCCCTTCGAGGTCGCCCGCCGCGCCGATGCGCTCGCCGGGCCGCTCGGGGAACTCCTGCGCGGGCTCGCCGCCTGCGCCGCCGCCCGCGGCCTGCGCTTCGGCGTGATCGGCTCGGCGGCTTTGGAAATCGTCACCGGCCTGCCCTACACCAGCGCACGTTCCGACCTCGACGTGATCGTCGCGGGCGGCGACGCCGAAGCGCTCGCCGCTTTCGCCGCCGCCGCCGAGGCGCGCGCGCGCGCGGCGGGGGTACGGGTCGATGCGGAAGTGACGCTCGCCGACGGCGGCGGCGTCAAGCTCGCGGAGCTGGTTTCGCCGTCGTCCAGTCTGGTCGTCAAACACGTTTCCGACGTGCGCCTCGCGGCGCGTGCGGAGGTTCTGGCCGCGCTCTAGGCACGCGGCGTTTCGTTCCACCCCGTGCCGGGGATGCCTTCGAGCCCGGCACTTTTACACAAGGAGAAGACCCATGGATATCAAGGCCAAAATGCCGAGCACCGTCGATGCGATCAAGGTCGCGCCCGGACAGGCGGTGAAGAAGGGCGACATTCTGTGCGTCCTCGAGGCGATGAAGATGAAGAACCAGATGCCGTCGCCGATCGACGGCACCGTGACCTCCGTCAGCGTCGAGGTCGGTGCCCGTCTGAAGCCCGGCGCCCTGATCATGGTGGTGGAATAACCGCCGCAACCCGGGGCGGCAGGGGCCGCCCCGGGAATTAACGCCACCTGCCGTGGCTATTCGAGGGAGTTCGAGAAATGGTCATCTACGGACTTTTCATTATGGGTGTGTGCGCGATCGTGGGGAACGCGCTCGGTTACCTGCTTGGGAATTTGCTGGGAATTTCCGCCAACGTCGGCGGCGTCGGTTTCGCCATGCTCTTCCTGGTGCTCGTCACCCGCAAGCTCATGAACCAGGGCAAGCTCTCCAAACTCGCCGAGAGCGGCATCCTGTTCTGGAATGCGATGTACATCCCGGTCGTGGTCGCGATGGCTGCGAACCAGAACGTCGTTGCGGCGCTGAGCGGCGGCGCTGCCGCCTTCATCGGCGGGCTTGCCGCGGTGTTTGCAGGCTTCCTGTTGATTCGTCCGTTGTCGGCGTTGGCCGACACCAGCCATCCGGTTGCGGACGAAGCCGAGAAATCAGCCTGAATCACTCTGACCGGGGGTCAAAATTATGGACGTTATCCTTAATATCGTAATGAAGGTGGTTGCGAAAAACGGCCTGATCAACGCGTTCGTGATCGTCGGCGTGATTACCTGGCTTTCGTATGCCGCTTCCAAGCATCTCACCAAGGGCCGCATTCACGGTTCGGCGATCGCGATCGTGGCGGGCCTGGTTCTGGCCTACGTCGGCGGCATCACCACCGGCGGCAAGCACGGCATTTCCGACGTCGCGTTCTTCTCGGGCATCGGCCTGATGGGCGGCTCGATGCTGCGCGACTTCTGCATCATCGCCACCGCGTACGGCATCAAGCTCGAAGAGCTGAAGAAGGCCGGTCTCGCGGGTACGCTCGCCCTGGTGATCTCGACCTTCATGTCGTTCGCCATCGGCGCGATCGTCGCCTACGCCTACGGCTACACCGACGCGGTTTCGATGACCACCATCGGCGGCGGCGTCGCAACCTTCATCGTCGGCCCGGTGACCGGCGCGGCGCTCGGCGCCTCCTCCGAGGTGATCGCGCTGTCGATCGCCGCGGGCGTGGTGAAGTCGATCGCCGTGATGATCCTGACGCCGCTGCTCGCCAAGCCGTTCGGCTTGACCACTCCGGCTGCCGCGACGGTCTACGGCGGCTTG
>QKGW01000092.1 GCA_003250275.1 Alphaproteobacteria bacterium | reverse complement strand
GCTCGTTCGACCGCTTCAAGCAGATGTTCGACGCCGCCGCGAAGAAGGCGGGCAAGCAGTACTACCTGATCCCGTACTTCATCGCCGCGCACCCCGGCACCACCGACGAGGACATGCTCAACCTCGCCCTGTGGCTGAAGGCGAACGGCTTCCGCGTCGACCAGGTGCAGACCTACCTGCCGACGCCGATGGCGTTGTCCTCGGCGATGTATCACAGCGGCTACAATCCGCTGAAACCGGTGCGCCGCGCCGATACGCCCGGCGTCGCTACCGCCAAGGGGCTCCGGCAGCGCCGCCTGCACAAGGCGTTCCTGCGCTACCACGACGCCGAGAACTGGCCGATGCTGCGCGAGGCGCTGGTGCGGATGGGGCGCGAGGAGCTGATCGGGCCGGGCAAGGCGCACCTGATCCCGGCGTGGCAGCCCAAGGGCACCGGCCTGCGCGCCGAGGGGCAGCGGGGCAGGGGCCAGCCCGCGCCGCGCACCGCACCGCCGCCCAAGGGGCAGCCGCCGCGCCGCCGACGCTGAAACAGTGTAACCTTACCTTGACTCACGCCCCCGGAGGGCGCTAAACCGGGCTTCTCGGTTCCCGCCGTGCGCCTGCACGCCGGCGGGTGAAAAGGGAATTCGGTGGGGCGCGCGAGCGCCGAGTCCGAAGCTGCCTCCGCAACTGTAAGCGGCGAGTGCCGATCGCCCGTGGCCACTGGGAAACCGGGAAGGCCGATCCGGCGCATCGACCCGCGAGCCAGGAGACCTGCCGGGACCGTTGACCGTTTCGACGCGCGGGGGCGTGGGGAAACCGTTCTTCGGGCGTTCGGCCCGATCCGGCTTTCCCTCCCATCCTCCGGCCTCGCGGCGGTTGCGTGCAACCGAGTGTGCCGCGGCGGGCGGCGCGGAGGGTCCGAATTTGCTCACCATCGTCGCGGCGCGGGAAAACAAGGCGGGGCTGGCGTTGCCGCTCGGCCTCGCGCTCGTCGTCGCGCTCCTGTTCGCGCTGTCGCTCTGCCTCGGCACCGTGCATATTCCCGCCGCCGAGGTGTTCCGCGCGCTCTTCGCCCCCGAAGCCTCGCCGACCGCGATCATCGTGCAGGACATCCGCCTGCCGCGCGCGATCCTCGGCGCGCTCGTCGGCGCCTCGCTCGGGCTTTCCGGCGCGGCGCTCCAGGGTCTCCTGCGCAACCCTCTCGCCGAACCCGCGATCATCGGCACCTCGTCGTCCGCCGCGCTCGGCGCGGTGGTGGCGCTCTACTACGGCTTCGCCGCGATCTCGCCGTTGGCGCTGCCGGTGTTCGCGATCGGCGGCGCGATCGTCGCGATCGTGCTGCTCTTCGCGCTCGTCGGGCGCGATCCCGGCGTGCTCGCGATCATCCTCGCCGGCGTCGCCCTCGCGAGCCTCGCGGGCGCTTTGATCTCGGTCGCGATCAACCTCTCGCCCGATCCGCACGCTGCCCTCGAAATCGTCTTCTGGATGCTCGGCTCGCTCTCCGAACGCAGCATGGACCACGTCTGGCTCGCGCTGCCGTTCATGGCGGCGGGCTGGCTGATGCTGCTGCGCGCCGCGCCCGCGCTCGACGCCCTCACCCTCGGCGAGGAGACCGCCGCGAGCCTCGGCTTCTCGATCCCGCGGCTGCGCGCCCTCGTCGTCGGCGGCACCGCGCTCGCGGTCGGGGCGGGGGTGGCGGTGTCGGGCAGCATCGGCTTCATCGGCTTGGTCGTGCCGCACCTGCTGCGCCCGTTCGTCGGCCATCGTCCGGGACGCCTGCTGCCCGCGAGCGCGCTCGGCGGCGCGGTGTTGCTGCTCGCCGCCGATTGCGGCGTGCGGCTGATCCCCGGACAGGCCGAGTTCAAGCTCGGCGTGCTCACCGCGCTGCTCGGCGCACCGTTCTTCCTCATGCTGGTGCTCGACGTACGGCGTCGGCCGGGAGCGTGGCGATGAGCGG
>QKGW01000118.1 GCA_003250275.1 Alphaproteobacteria bacterium | reverse complement strand
AGTTCGAGCGCGGCGCGGCGCGCGATCACCTTGCGCTCGCTCAGGCCCATCGGCTTGAAGCCGGTCATCGGCACGCGGATCTCGCCCGAAAACGCCGGGTTGTAGGGCTCGATGAAGCTCTGCTGATGGTATTCGGGCTTTTCCGCCACCACCACGTGGTCGACCAGGATCGATGGCAGCTTGACCAGCTTGGGGTCGAGGGTGCCGCGCTCGGCGAGGCGCTCGACCTGGACGATGACGATGCCGCCCGAGTTGTGCGTCGCCATCGCGATCGCCTGCGCCTCGGTGGTGAGCGCCTCCTTCTCGAAGCTGACGTTGCCGTCGGGGTCCGCCGTGGTGCCGCGCAGGAGCGCGACCTGAATCGGGAAGCCCTTGTAGAACAGGAACTCCTGGCCGTCGATTTCGAGCAGGCGGACGATGTCCTCGGTGGTGCGGTCGTTGATCTTGCCGCCGCCGTTGCGCGGATCGACGAAGGTCTTGAGGCCGACGTGGGTGAGGGTGCCGGGCTTCTTCGCCGCGATGTCGCGGAACATGTGGGTGATGCAGCCCTGCGGCAGGTTGTAGGCCTCGATTTTGTTCTCGACCGCGAGGGTCTGGAGCTTGGGTTCGAGCCCCCAATGGCCGCCGACGACGCGTTGCAGCAGGCCCGCGTGGGCGAGGTGGTTGAGGCCGCGCTCCGCGCCGTCGCCCTGGCCCGCGGCGAAGAACAGCGTGAGATCGCGCGGCGCGCCCTCGGCGAGGAAGCGCTGCTCCAGCGCGATCGCGAGATTTTCGGCGAAGCCGATGCCGACGAAGCCGCCGGTTGCGACGGTGTCGCCGTCGCGGATCAGGGCGGCGGCTTGCGTCGCGGTGATCACTTTCATGAGATACCCCTCTCGAATTCCCCCAGTATTCCGGCAGGCGCCGGAAGCAGGAGACTTGCAGATCGAAGGGTTCGTTTGAATTAACGAATTGTTTCTATCTGTTTCAATAACGGTTTATTTCAATTGTTTCATTTATATGAATTTATATCTCGATCATAAAAATGAAAACGCCGCGAGGAGGTCTCCGTCGCGGCGTTTTTCTGAGAATTATTCGCGTTTCATTCGAGGGCGAGGAATTCCACCTCGGTCATCGTCGCGACGCCGAGGTCGGCGGCCTTTTTCGCCTTCGATCCTGCGTCGGCGCCGACGATGAGGAAGTCGGTCTTGGCGGAGACCGAGCTCGCCACCTTCGCGCCCATCGCCTCGGCGCGCGCCTTGGCTTCGTTGCGCGAGAGCTGTTCGAGCGTGCCGGTGAACACCACGGTCTTGCCCGAAAGCGCGGTGGCCCGCCGCGCCTGCTCGACATGCGGCTCCACCGTCATTTCGGCGTCGAGGCGGGCGATCTCGTCGGTGTTGTGCGCCTCGGCGAAGAACTCTGCGAGCGCCTCCGCCACCGCGCCGCCGATGCCGTCGCGGTTGACGAGTTCCTCGCGCGCGAACGGATCGCCGATCGCGAGCTTGCCGCCCGCCGCGACGAACGCCTCGAAGGTGCCGTAGAGCGACGCGAGCGCCTTCGCCGTGGTTTCGCCGACGTGGCGGATGCCGAGGGCGAAGATCAGCTTGGCGAGCGGGCTCGTGCGCCGCGCGTCGATCGCGGCGAAGAGCTTGCGGATCGAGACGTCGCCCCAGCCCTTGCGCCCCTTGAGCGCGATCTCGCCCGCCTCGGCGCGGCGTTCGAGGGAGAAGATGTCCGACGGGCGCGCGATCCAGCCGAGTTCGTAGAACTCCGAGACCGCCTTGTCGCCGAGGCCGTCGACGTTGAGCGCATCGCGCGAAACGAAGTGGCGCAGGCGTTCGACCGCTTGCGCCGGGCAGGTGAGGCCGCCGGTGCAGCGCCGCACCACCTCGCCCTCGGGGCGTTCGGCGTGGCTGTGGCAGACCGGACATTCGGTGGGGAAGACGAACGGCTCCGCGTCCGCG
>QKGW01000075.1 GCA_003250275.1 Alphaproteobacteria bacterium | reverse complement strand
CCTCACCGTCGCGACCCGCTGGATCGAGGACGGCACCGCGCGCGATTCGTTCCGCTGGCACCGCGCCGAGGCGCGCGCCCGCCGCAACCTCGCGCTCAAGGCGCTCGACGGCTACAACGTCCTCGGCGACGCGGGCAGCTACCACCTCTGGCTCACCCTGCCCGAGCCCTGGCGCTCCGACGAGTTCACCCGCGCCGCGCGCCATCGCGGTATCATCGTCTCCGCGTCCGATCATTTCGTCCTCGGCCGCCGCGCCGCGCCGCCGGCGGTGCGCCTCGGGCTCGGCGGATCGAAATCCCGCGCCAAGATCGAGGAAGGCCTGACCCGCCTCGCCGACATGCTGCGCGGCGGCCCGGTGACGACCTTCTCGAGCATCTTCTGAGAAAACGGCGGGGCTCGGCCCCGCGCTTTTCCCGCCCTTTCCTTTCCCCGCGAATTCGTCTATGCCGTGCCGATCATGCCGCAGCGTGCCGCCGCCTTCGAAATTCTGAAATCCGTGCTCGACCAGCGCCAGCCGCTGGACGAGGCGTTCGCCCGTCACACCCGCGATCTCGCGCCGCGCGACCGCGCCTACGCCCGCGCGCTCACCGCGCTCGCGTTGCGCAAGAAGCCCGAGATCGACGCGATCGTGCACGCCTGCCTGACCCGGCCGCTGCCGCCGAACGCGCGCGGCGTGCGCCACGTGCTCGCGATCGGCATCGCCCAGGCGCTGTTCATGGACACCGCGCCGCACGCCGTCGCCGCGACCGCGGTGGAGCTCGCCCGCGCCAAGGGGTTCGAGCGCCAGTCGGGGATGGTCAACGCGATCCTGCGCCGGGTGCTGCGCGAACCGCACGCGTTCGACGCGGCACGCGCCACCGCGTCGCTGCCGCGCTGGCTCACCGGGCCGTGGCGCGAGGCCTACGGCGCCGCCACCGCCGCGGCGATCCTCAAGGCGTTGCAGGACGAACCGCCCCTCGACCTCACGGTCAAGGACCCGGCGACGATCGCGGACTGGGCCGAGCGTCTCGGCGCCGAGACGCTGCCGACCGGTTCGCTGCGCCTGCGCCACGCCGGCGCGGTCGAGGACCTTCCCGGCCTCGCCGAAGGTGCGTGGTGGGTGCAGGACGCCGCCGCCGCGCTGCCCGCGAAGCTCCTCGGCGAGGTGCGCGGCCTCCGCGTCGCCGACCTCTGCGCCGCGCCGGGCGGCAAGACCCTGCAACTCGCCGCCGCGGGCGCGCGGGTGACCGCGGTCGACCGCTCCGATGCGCGGCTCGGACGGCTGCGCGAGAACCTCGCGCGCACCGGACTCGCCGCCGAGATCGTCACCGCCGATGCCGCGACCTGGGCCCCCGCCGAGTCCTTCGACGCGGTGCTGCTCGACGCGCCCTGCTCCGCCACCGGCACCCTCCGCCGCCACCCCGACGTCGCCTGGACCAAATCGGCGGCCGACGTCGGAAAGCTCCGCACCGCGCAGGAGGGCCTGCTCGCCGACGTCGCGCGCTTGGTCAAGCCCGGCGGGCTGCTGGTCTACTGCATCTGCTCGCTCCAGCCGGAGGAGGAAACCGCCTCCCCCGCCGCGCCGCCGCCCGGATTCGCGCCCGACCCGATCGACCCCGCCGAGATCGGCGGATGGGACTTCGCGGTCCGCGCCGACGGCGCGTTACGCACCCTCCCCAGCGATCTCGCCGAGCACGGCGGCCTCGACGGTTTCTATGCCGCGCGATTCCGGAGAATCGGCTGATCCGGGCGGTGCTTGACGCCGAACAATGCCCATCTTAGCCTTCGTGCACCCTTACGCCGGAGCCTCCATGTCCGCGATGCTCATCGCCCCCGCCACCTGGCGACACCGCCTGACCGCGATCCTCATCGGGCTCGCGGTTCCCGCCGGAGTCTTCGGTTACACCGCCCTGCTCGGCACCGCCTTCGCGGCGCTGCTCGCCGGCCTCGCGGTGCCCGACCGCACG
>QKGW01000529.1 GCA_003250275.1 Alphaproteobacteria bacterium | reverse complement strand
GCCGGGACACCTGCGCTGGTCGAAACAGCAGTCATGTTTTCCCCCAACAAAGTGGTTCGACGCGCCTCGCCCTCGGGCCATTTCCCTGGGCACCGCAGAGGCGCGTCTGCACCCCGGATTATCAGAAACCCAAAAGTTCGCAAGCGCTTTTCAGGGGTATGACTTGGGGGAACCAAGTCTTTTTCGGCATTATTCTGTCGAATTTCCTCGCATCGGCTTGCACGCGTTGGGATTTCCCGCCGTCAACGCAAGAAAAGGAAATTTTTCGGGGCAATTCCATATTTTTTCGGAAACGCAAATTTTCCATTTTCTCGTTTATTATCAACGATATTTTCTCAGAAATCCGGCGCGATCGTGAAAATCGTACGACAGCTTAGAAACACTGTTAATCGTAGTTTTGTCCAAATAAACGCCGAAGTATGGCGCCTTGCGGACGATCGCGGCGGCAACTCCCCGCATCCGCCACAAACCACGAATACGCCACAAGCCGCGGCGCATTGCAGCGCGGCGCAGACGCGATCGGGCACCGGAGATTTGCGAGGATCAGGAACCGGCGATCTGCCGCCAGGCGGCGAGCGCGGCGGTGCGCGCGGCGGCGTGATCGACCACCGCGCCGGGCTCCGCCGCGTGACCCGGACGCCCGAGCCAGCGGCGCACGTAGGCGCTCTCGGGGTCGAACTTGCGCCCCTGGGCCTCGGGATTGAACACCCGGAAATACGGCGCGGCGTCAGCGCCCGAGCCCGCCACCCATTGCCATGAGAACGGATCGAGCGCCGGATCGGCGTCGACCAGGGTGTCGTCGAACCACGCGAGCCCCTGCCGCCAGTCGATGCACAGATCCTTGACCAGGAACGACGCGGCGACCATGCGGCAGCGGTTGTGCATCCAACCGGTGGTCCAGAGCTCCTTCATTCCCGCGTCAACGAGCGGGAAGCCGGTCTCGCCGCGCTGCCAGCGCGCCAGCCCCTCGGGATCGTCGGCCCAGGGGAAGGCGTCGAACGCGGCGCGGAGGTTGACCGCCGCCATCTCCGGGTTGGCCCACAGCACATGGTGGGCGAACTCGCGCCAGCCGAGCTGACGCAGGAACGCCCAGCCGCCGGTGTCGCAGGCCGGATCGGCGGTCGCGGCGAGCACGCGCCGCCACACCCGCGCGGGAGAAAGGTGTCCCCAGCGCAGATCGGCGGAGAGCCGCGCGGTGCCGGGCGTGTCGGGGCGGTCGCGGTCGCGCGCGTAGGCGGCGAGACCTTCCGCAACGAACGCCTCCAGCCGCGCCTCCGCCGCCGCCTCGCCGACCGCCCAGGCCGCGCGCAGGCCCGCCGCCCAGTCCGGGCGCGGCAGCAGGCCGAGGGCGTCGAGGCCGACGCCGAGCATGTCGTTCCGCCAGCGCCGCGCCACCGGCGCAGCCGCGGGCGGCGCGGCGAACTCCCGCGCGAACGCGCGCCAGAACGGCGTGAATACCGAATAGGGATTGCCCGCGCCGGTGCGGATCGCCGCCGGGTCGTGCAATAGCGCGCCGCGATGCAGCACCAGCCGCACGCCGCTCGCGGCGAGCCGCCGCGCCGCATCGTCCTGCAACGCGCGCTCGGCGGGGATGCGCGCGGCGAGCGCGTGCACGGTATCCGCCCCCACCGCCCGCGCCGCCGCGGCGAGCGCAACGCCCGCCTCGCCGTCGTAGAGCGCGAAGCGGCCGCCCTCGGCGGCGATCGCAGCGCCGAGATCGGCGAGCGCATGATGGAGCCACCAGCGCGCCGCGCCGCCGACGCGGAACGCGCGGTCGCGCACGAACACCGGCAGCACCGGCCCTTCCGCCATCGCGGCGTCGAGCGCGGGATGATCGGCGAAGCGCAGGTCGTCGCGGAACCAGAGAATTGCGGTCATTATTCCCCCTGGCAGGAATGTGGGCACGCCGCGGGCCGCGTGCTAGGCTCGCGCGATGCACACGCTTCTCCGTCTCTTCCCCTATCTGTGGCCGCGCCACGCGCCGGGACTGCGGGTCCGCGTCGCGGTCTGCCTGGTGCTGCTGGTGGCGGCGAAGGTGGCGAGCGTCGCGGTGCCGTGGCTCTACAAGGCGACGGTGGACGCCCTCGCCAACCCCGAGAACGCGTTCGCCGCGATCCCGATCGGCCTGATCGTCGCCTACGGCCTCACCCGCGTGGTGCAGCAGGCGTTCACCCAGGCGCAGGACGCGGTGTTCGCGCGGGTGCTGCAACGCGCGGTGCGGGCGCTCACCGTCGAAGTGTTCGACCGCCTCTGCGCGCTGTCGCTCGGCTTCCACCTCGACCGCCGCGTCGGCGCGCTGGCGCGGTCGATCAAGCGCGGCACCGACGGCCTCGACGTGATCCTCCGCCTCGCGCTGTTCCGCACCGGTCCGGCGCTGCTCGAACTCGGCTTCGTCACCGCGATTCTCTGGGTGGCGTTCGACTGGCGCTTCGCCGCGATCGTGTTCGCCACCATCGCCGGGTACGTCGCCTTCACCTTCGCGATCACCGAGTGGCGGCTGAAGTTCCGCCGCGCGATGAACGCCCGCGACGGCGTGGTCGCGGCGCTCTCCACCGACGCGCTGGTCAACATCGAGACGGTCAAGGCGTTCGCCAACGAAGGCTTCGAGTCCCGCCGCCTCGATGACGCCCTCGCCGAACTCGAGGACGCGGCGGTGGCGAGCAAGGGCTCGCTCGCACTCACCAACGGCGGTCAGGCGGCGATCATCTCCGCCGGGCTGATCGCGCTGATGAGCCTCGCCGCGGAAGGCATCCGCGCGGGCGAGATGACCGTCGGCGACTTCGTGCTGGTGAACACCTATCTCCTCCAGCTCTACATGCCCTTGAACCTGCTGGGCCTCGCCTACCAGCAGATGCGCCAGGCAATGGCGGACATGGAGGCGCTGTTCGGCCTGCTCGCCCAGACGCCACAGGTCGCCGATGCGCCGGGCGCGCCCGAGCTGCCGCGCGGCCCGGGCGAGATCGCGTTCTCGCACGTCGACTTCGCCTACCGCGACGACCGGCCGCTGCTGCGCGACGTCGATTTTGTCGTCCCCGCCGGCACCAAGACCGCGATCGTCGGCCCCTCGGGCTCGGGGAAGTCGACGGTGGCGCGGCTGCTGCTGCGCTTCTACGACGCCACCGCTGGGTCGGTGCGGATCGACGGCTGCGACGTGCGCGACGTCGCGCAGGCGTCGCTGCGCCGCGCCATCGGCCTGGTGCCGCAGGACGCCGCGCTGTTCAACGACACCCTCGGCGCGAACATCGCCTACGGCCGCCCCGACGCGACCCAGGACGAGATCGACGCAGCGGCGAAGGTCGCGCGAATCCGCCACTTCATCATCCACCGCCCGCAGAAATACGGCACCCTCGTCGGCGAGCGCGGCCTCAAGCTTTCGGGCGGCGAGCGCCAGCGCATCGCGATCGCCCGCGCGGTGCTGAAGAACCCGCCGATCCTGGTGTTCGACGAGGCAACCTCGTCGCTCGACACCGCCACCGAGGCCGACATCCAGGACACCCTCGCCCAGGCGGCGAAGAATCGCACGACCCTGGTGATCGCCCACCGCCTTTCCACCGTGGTCGACGCCGACCAGATCCTGGTGATGCAGAAAGGCCGCATCGTCGAGCGCGGACGGCACGAGGAACTCCTTGAGGCGCAAGGGGTTTACGCCCGCCTGTGGGCGGCGCAGCAGCGCGTCGCGCACCTCGAGACCGAGCTCGTCGCCGCCGCCGACATGGCGCGAAACGATACCTTATAACAAAACTATTGACCTCCCTTCCGGCAGCGTCTAGGAAAGGTGCGCCTGCTCGGGGGAGCGGGCTCTGGGGGGTCGCGCCAGTCGCGGCTCGCGCACTGGAGATCAACACATGCATATCATGGAAGGCTTCCTGCCTGCCGCGCATGCCATCGGGTGGACCGTCGCGTCCGCGCCGATCGTCGCCTACAGCGCCTGGCGGGTGAAAAAGGTCGTCGACGAGAACCCGAGCACCAAGCTCCTGCTCGCCTCGAGCGGTGCGTTCGCGTTCGTTCTCTCCGCCCTCAAGCTGCCCTCGGTCACCGGAAGCTGCTCGCATCCGACCGGCACCGGCCTCGGCGCGGTGCTGTTCGGCCCGTGGGTGATGCCGGTGATGGGCACCATCGTTCTTCTCTTCCAAGCGCTCCTGCTCGCCCACGGCGGCATCACCACGCTCGGCGCCAACGTCTTCTCGATGGGCATCGTCGGCCCGTTCGTCTCCTACTTCCTCTACCGCGCGGTGCGGTCCTCGGGCGGCAGCCTGCAGCTCGCGGTGTTCCTCGCCGCCGCGTTCGGCGACATGGCGACCTACTGCACCACCTCGGTGCAGCTCGCCCTCGCCTTCCCCGACCCGGCCGGCGGCGTGCTCGGCTCGGCGGCGAAGTTCTTGGGCATCTTCGCGATGACCCAGGTGCCGCTCGCGATCGCCGAAGGCCTGCTCACCGTGATCGTGATGAACATCCTCACCCGCTACAGCGAGAGCGAACTCCGCTCCCTCAACATTCTCGACCGGGGGGCCCGCGCATGACCGGCATCCTCAAGAACAACAAGGTTCTCATGGCGCTGGTCGCGGCGCTGGTAATCCTGCCCCTCGCGCTGCCGATCGCGGGCGAGTTCGGCGGCTCCGACGACCAGGCGGAAGGCGTGATCTCCGAGGTCGCGCCGGGCTACGAGCCCTGGTTCTCGTCGATCTGGGAACCGCCGAGCGGCGAGATCGAAAGCCTGCTGTTCGCGTTGCAGGCGGCTCTCGGCAGCGGCGTTTTGTGTTATTACATCGGCTACCGCCGCGGCCAGGCCCGGCGCAAGGACTGATCCCCGACTTCCTCCGCCCCGGCCCGCCGGGGCGGAGATGCATTTGCCGGTAGTTTCGTTCATGCATCTGATCGACCGCATCGCCCACACCAACCGCTGGTCCAAGCGCCCGACCGCGGAGAAGCTCGCGATCACCCTCGGCGGCCTCGCGGTCTGTCTCGCCGGACCGGCGCTCACCACCGGCCCCGCCGTCCTCCTTCTCAACACCGCGCTCGCACTGTTCGCCGCGCGCCTGCCCGCGCGGGTCTACCTCGCGGTGCTCGGCTTCCCGGTCGGGTTCCTGCTCGCGAGCGCGCCGATGCTGTTGGTCTCGCTCGACTTCGCCGACGGCCTGAGCTTCGCCTGGCGGCCCGACCAGCTGCCGGTGGCGACCGCGCTCGTCGCGCGCGCCGCGGGCGCGGCCTCGTGCCTCACCCTGCTCGCGCTCACCACGCCGGTGCACGCGATCGTGCCGAGCCTGCGCGCGATCGGCCTGCCCGCCTTCCTCGTCGAGATCATGCTGCTCACCTACCGCCTGGTTTTCGTCTTTGCCGAAACCGTCGCGAGCGGCTACAACGCGCAGACTGCGCGGCTCGGCTACGTCGGCTGGAAGCGCTCGCTGCGTTCCTCGGGGATGCTCGCCGCGGCGTTCTTCCAGCGCGCGATGGACAAGGCGCGGCGCATGGAGACCGGCCTCGCCGCGCGCGGCTTCGAGGGCAACCTCGCGGTCCTGCCCGAGGACGGCGCCGCCGCCTCGAAGGCGCGGCTCGCCGCAATCGCCGCCGGGCTTTCGGCCCTTCTCGTGTTCGGTTTCGCCGCGGAGCGTTTTCTCAATGTCTGACATCGTGCTTGAAGCCCGCGGCATCAGCTTCGACTATCCGGGCGGGATTCCGGCGCTCGCCGACCTCGACCTCGCGGTCGGGCGCGGCCGCCGCCTCGCCATCCTCGGCCCCAACGGCGCGGGCAAGACCACCCTGCTGCTCCACCTCAACGGCACGCTGCGCCCCAAGGCGGGCGAGGTGCGCGTCAACGGCGCGCCCGGCGGCTACTCGCGCGCGGCGCTGCGCGACTGGCGCGGCGCCGTCGGCCTAGTGCTGCAGGAGCCCGACGACCAGCTGTTCTCGGCGAGTGTGCGCCAGGACATCTCCTTCGGCCCGCTCAACCAGGGCGTCGGCGAGGACGAGGCGCGCGCCCGCGTCGACGCGGCGGTCGAAGCGCTGCGCATCGGCCACGTCGTCGACCGCCCCACCCACATGCTCTCCTTCGGTCAGAAGAAGCGCGTCGCGATCGCCGGAATCATGGCGATGCGCCCCGAGGTGCTGATCCTCGACGAACCCACCGCCGGGCTCGACCCCTCGGGCGAGCGCCACCTAATGCACGCGTTGAACGGCCTCGCCGGCGCGGGCACGACGATGGTGTTCTCGACCCACAACATCGATTTCGCCTGGAGCTGGGCCGACGACGTCGCGCTGTTCCAGGAAGGCCGGGTGCTGCGCCAGGGCACCGCCGAGGAGATCCTCCTCGACGACGACCTGCTCAAGGGCCTCGGGATGCGCCCGCCGCTCGTCGCCGACATCGCCCGCCATTTGCCGCACGCGCCGGGCGCGGCGCTGCCGCGCACCCGCGACGAACTTCTCGCGCGTCTCGCCGGGGCTTGATTCCCGGCGCGATCTCGCGTTTGCTGCTCCGCGAACGCGCGGTTTAGGGAGAGATGCGGTGATCAACACCAAGGGCTACGGAAAAGGCGCGGTCGTGCTCGTCGCGATCGGGGTGATCGCCTACGCCTCCACCCTCGTCCAGAAGGACCCCGCGCCGCTCGCGCCGAAGCCGGGCGAGGCGGTGGTGGCCGAGGCGGTGAAGGGCTTCTCGGTGTCCGCCGAGGGGATCGCGCCGGCGATGTTCGCCTCCGCGCCCGATCCGCGCGGCGTGTCCGTCCGCCACGTGTTCGACCGGCTGGTGGAATACGACCGCCGCAGCGACCGCATCGTCGCCGGGCTGGCGACGCGCTGGGAGGTCTCGGAGGATGGGCGCAGCTACACCTTCTATCTGCGCAAGAACGTGGTGTTCCAGACCACCCCGACCTACCGCCCCGAGCACGCGTTCTCGGCGCGCGACGTGATCTTCACCTTCGCGCGGCTGATGAAGGACGACCACACCTACCGCAACGCGCGCGACTCCGAGGACTACCGCAAGGTCGGCTTCCCCGAACTGCTCGCCTCGGTGGGCAGCGACGGGCCGGAGAAGGTGACCTTCGAGCTTTCGGTCGCCTATCCGAAGTTCCTCGGCAACCTCGCGATGGACTTCGCCTCGATCCGTTCCGAGGAATACGGCGAGCGGATGACCGCCGCGGGCACGCCGCAGCAGTTCAGCGAAATGCCGGTCGGCACCGGACCGCTGATCCCGGTGGTTTCGGGCAAGGGCGACGCGCGCGCGTGGCGCTACGCCGTCAACCCCGACTACTGGGGCGACGCGATCCCCACCGAGCAGCCCAAGGAGCTGCCGCGCCAGGTGATTCCGCCCTCGACCTACGGCATCGACTGAAGCCGGGACAAGCCCGGCCATGACGGTTGAAGATTCAGCGCTCATCCCCCGCGTCATCACCGGAGGCGATCCGGGCATCCACGTCCGGTTTCGGCTGCAAACACGCGGGAAGCGCCGTCAGCCGGCGCGGTTGGCCTCGCCGACGAGCTTGTCGGCGGCCTGGCTCTGGCGGTCGACGTGGGCGCGGGTGAGCTGCTCGGCCTTCGCCGCCTCGCCCTC
>QKGW01000025.1 GCA_003250275.1 Alphaproteobacteria bacterium | reverse complement strand
GTGACGAACTCCTGGTCGCTCATCGCCGCGAAGGCGGGCGTCGCGGTGATGGCGAGGAGCGCAGCCGTGAGCACGGTGATCCGTTTCATCGTCTTCCTCCATCGATGGATTTTTCAGGCGGCCGGTTCATCCGGGCCGCACGGGAGAAAAAACGGCGGCGCGGCGGAGCGGTTCCAGAATCCCTACAAACCGAGCTGGTATTTGACCACGAGGACGATGCCGAGCGGCTCCGGCCCGAGCACGCGCGGACGCGGCACCGCACCGCTCGCCGCGCGCACCGCCGCGAGGGCGTCGGCGTCGAGGCGGGAGTCGCCCGAAGCCCCCGCAAGGCGCACGCCGGAGAAGCGTCCGGCGGCGTCGATCGTCACCGCCACCGCAGCGTTGCCGAGGAGAGCGCCGCCGCCGAGCGCGCGGCGCGCGTGCACCGCCTCGGCGAGCGCGTCGAGGTATTCGATCATCGCGGCGCGGCGGCGGTCGGCGGGGTTCTCGGCGGCGGGTTCGGCGGGCGCCGCCTGTTCGAGGGTGATCGGGGCTTCGAGGCTGATGCCGGTCTCCGCACCGGTGAGCGAGACCACCGGCGCGTCGTCGGCGAAGCGCGGCGGCGCTTCGTCCCAGGTGAAGCCGAGGACCGCCCAGTGCAGCGCCAGCGAGGCCGCGAGCGCCGAAGCGAAGCGCTCGCCCGGGGTCATGGCAGGGCGTTCCGCGCGGTCGGCTGGGCGGCGATCACCAGCCGTTCGCCGCCGTTGTCGCGGATCGCGTTGACGGTCTCCATGAACGCGCCGACGCTCGCCGCACGGTCGGGGATGAGGAGGATCGGGCGGGCCTTGGTCTGCCCCTCGCCGTTGCGCCGCACCAGGAAGGCGAGGTCGCGCAGGGTGATCGGCTGGCCGGCGTGGGCGAGGCTGCCGTCCGCCGCGAGCACCACTTCGAGGGGCCGCCCGGCGTAGGCGCGCGCCGCCGAGGACTTCGGCAGCCGCATGTCGACGCCGTGCACCGCGAAGGCGGCGGCGAGGACGAAGAAGATCAGCAGGATGAACACCACGTCGAGGAGCGGCGTGACGTCGGGCAGGGCGGTCTCGCGGCGGCGGCGGGCGAGCGGGATCATGGCTTCTCCGCCAGCATCAGGTTGGCGAGGCGCGAGAGCGCGAAGGCGACGCCCTCCTCGCGGCGCAGGAACGCCTGGTGCGCCGCCACCGCCGGGATCGCGATCACCAGCCCGGCGGCGGTGGTGAGCAGCGCCTGCCAGATGCCGTCGGCGAGCATCGTCATGTCGAGCGCGCCCTCGGTCTCGGCGAGGCGCGAGAACGTCTGGATCATCCCGAGCACGGTGCCGAGCAGCCCGAGCAGCGGCGCCACCCGCCCGGCGATGGCGAGCAGGCCGAGGCGCGAATCGAGGCGGCGCACGGTCTCCTCCACCGCCACCGCGGCGGCGCGCTCGCGGCTCTCGGCGGGGCCGGGGGTCAGCAGGATCTCGGCGAACGGCAGCAGCTCCGGCGCCTGCTGGGCGACGCGCACCCGCGCCGCCTCGCCGTCGCCGCCGCGCGCGGCGAGCAGCATCCGCTCGGTCTCGGCATCGGCGAGGCGGAAGGTCGAGAACGCCACGGCGCGGTCGAAGAGGATCGCGACGGTCGCCACCGACAGCGCCAGCAAGGGCCACATCAGCGGGCCGCCTTGGTCAATCCAGGACATCGCAGGGTTCCTTGAGCAGGGGCCGCCATTGGCGGCGCAGGCCGTCCGCGTCGAGATCGCGGCCGATGATCAGGAGAAACGGCGCGGCCGGGCTCGGCTTGCGCGCCGGTTCGACCTCGGCGCGGCCGGGCACGTACTGCACCACCACCGGCAACGGCGCTCCGGCGATCCGCGCCACGCCCTTGATCCGGAACACTCCGGGCGGGCTCGCCGCGAGGGTGGCGAACAGGCGGTCGCGGTCGACGGTGTCGGCGAGGTCGAAGCG
>QKGW01000333.1 GCA_003250275.1 Alphaproteobacteria bacterium | reverse complement strand
CCGGCGACGCCGGGGCGGCCAAAAGCCGAATGGGCGGTTAGCTCAGCGGGAGAGCACTACGTTGACATCGTAGGGGTCACTGGTTCAATCCCAGTACCGCCCACCATCGAAGCCCCAAGGGAAACCTTGGGGCTTCGTCCGTTTCCGGCCTTTGCCGAAATTTCTCCGTTTTCCCGGATTCGTCCGGCCCGCGATCGTGCGGGCTCGGTCGTACAATAACGGCTCGTCCGGCGAGTTTCGTTTCTGGAAACCGAGACTAACGGACGCTAAAACTCCTAGGATTACATTTTGATACAAATTTATACAAAGTAATTACACTTGAGATTTATCCAGAGTTTATTCGACGATGTTCCTGTGATTTTTTACGGCGTATTCCTGATTTAGTATTTTGTATTACGTTCAATGCGTTGACAGGACTTTCCGTGGCGCTCAACTCTCCGGATGCCGGGCGGTCTTTCGGACCGATTTTCCGGCCGTACCGGGAATTTTCCTGCGACACGAATTCGATCCGGAGTGATATCCCATGATTCGATTGCGCGATTTGACCTCGGCGATGCTCGTCGCCGGAGGGGTTTTTGCGTTTGCCTTTCCCTCGGCGTCCGCGCAGGCCGCCGAGGGTCCGAGCGGCATCTGGCTGACCAGCGACTATCCCGCCGTCACCGAGCGGATCGGCGAGGATGCGACGCTCAATCTCGATCTGATCAACGCCCGACAGCCGCCCGCGCGTGTTGCGCTTTCGGTGCAGGGCCTGCCGAAGGGCTGGAGCGCCGAAATCAGCGGCGGCGGCAAGCCGGTGAGCGCCGCGATGGTCGCGCCGGGCCAGGACCGCAACCTGCGGCTCAAGGTCAAGGCGCCGAAAACCGTCGCACCCGGCACCTACGAGTTCGTCGTGCGCGGCGACGTCGCGGGCGGCGCGCCGCTCAAGCTACCGGTGGCGATGACCTTCTCGGCGGGCGAGCCCGACCGCATCACCTTGACGCCGAAGCTGCCGTCGTTGCGCGGCACGCTGCGTTCGAACTTCGACTTCAATGTCGAGGTCAAGAACGACGGTACCGAGGACACCGTGCTCAATCTCGTCGCCGAGACCCAGCCCGGCTTCTCCGCTTCGTTCTCCGAGCAGTTCGGCAACCAGGATCTCACCTCGATGCCGTTCAAGGCGGGCGAGAGCAAAACCCTGAAGGTTTCGGTGAAAGCGCCGCAGGACGCGGCGGCGGGCCGCTACCCGGTCACGGTCGAGGCGTCGAACGCGAAGATGCAGGGCAAGGCCGAGCTTTCGCTCGAAGTCACCGGCCAGCCCGCGCTGGTTCTCGCGGGCGAGAACGGCCGCCTCTCCGGCAACGCCGAGGCGGGCAAGGAACGCACCTTCACCTTCAACGTCGGCAACACCGGCTCGGCGATCGCGCGCGACGTGAACGTCACCGCGAACGCGCCGGAAGGCTGGAAGGTCGAGGCCGAACCCAAGACCGTTCCCGAAATCGCGCCGAACGGCCACCAGGCCGTGGCGATCCACATCACCCCCTCGACCAAGGCGATCGCGGGCGACTACATGGTGTCGCTGCGCGCCGCCGGCAGCGGGGTTTCGGATAGCCAGCAGTTCCGCGTCACCGTCACCACCTCCACCGTCTGGGGCGCCGTCGGCCTCGGCATCATTGCGGCGGCCGCCGTGGTTCTCGCCCTCGCGGTCGCCCGGTACGGCCGCCGATGAGCGCGCCGGTGATCGAGGCCAAGGGCCTCACCAAGCGCTACGGCCGCGCGGTTGCGGTCGATGCGCTCGATCTGACCGTGAACAAGGGCGAGGTGTTCGGGCTGCCCGGCCCAAACGGCGCAGGCAAGACCACCACCATCCTTCTACTCCTCGGCCTGACGGAGCCGAGCGCGGGGGAGGTGCGGGTGCTCGGCTACGATCCCTTGCGCGATCCCCTCGCGGTAAAGAAGCGGGTCGGCTACCTGCCCGACGCGGTCGGCTTCTACGACAACCTCACCGCGGTTGAAAACCTCGCCTACACCGCGCGCCTCGCGGGCTTGCCGAAGGCCGAGGCGTCGCGGCGGATCGGCGAGGCGCTCGAACGGGTGCGCCTGTCCGACGTGGGTGGCCGCCGCGTCTCGATCTTCTCGCGCGGGATGCGTCAGCGCCTCGGCATCGCCGATCTGCTGGTCAAGGCGTGCGACGTGGCGATCCTCGACGAGCCGACCTCGGGCCTCGATCCGCAGTCGACGCAGGAACTGCTCGACCTGATCGCCCGGCTGACGCGCGAGGAGGGAATGACCATCGTGCTGTCCTCGCACATGCTCTCGATGGTGCAGACGATCTGCACCCGGGTGGCGCTGTTCCACCACGGCAAGGTCGGCCTGGTCGGGCGCGTCGGCGATCTCGCGAGCCAGGTGCTCGGCGGTTCCTACGTGATCGAGGTCGAGGTCGACGGGGTCGAGGCTTCGGCGGCGCTCGGCGGTCTGCCGGGA
>QKGW01000448.1 GCA_003250275.1 Alphaproteobacteria bacterium | reverse complement strand
TCGAGGAAGGCGGCATAGAGTTCCGCCATCGACGGCGTGTCTTCGACGATCAGGATTTTCGGAAGCGCGGCGTCCGCCATTCTTCTTCCCCCACCACTTTCGCGTGCCAAGCCTTCACGCTAGAGCATATTTCCCGGCGAGGAAAGGGGGGCGAAAAACGGCTTCAGATGGAAGCGGACAGACCGCCGTCGGTTCCTTCGGAGGGAAACTTGTGGTCGAGCGCATAGCCGGCGGCCCGCACGGTGCGGATCACGTCGGTGCCGTCGTCCTCGTTGAGCGCCTTGCGCAGACGGCGGATGTGCACGTCCACGGTGCGCGGCTCGACGTAGATATCCGGCCCCCAGACCGCGTTCAGAAGCTCCTCGCGCGAGAACACCGAGCCCGGATTCTGCATCAGGAACTGCAGCAGGCGGAACTCGGTCGGGCCGAGGTGGATGTAGCGGCCGCCGCGGGTGACGCGGTGCGCGTTGAGGTCCATCTGGATGTCGTCGAACTCGAGCACGCCCTTGCTCGGCACCGACGACGAGCGGCGCAGCAGCGCGCGCACGCGGGCGAGCAGTTCGGGCATCGAGAACGGCTTGGTCATGTAGTCGTCGGCGCCGGTGTTGAGGCCGCGCACCTTGTCGCCTTCCTCGCCGCGGGCGGTGAGCATGATGATCGGCACCTCGCGGTGGCGCGGCTTGCGGCGCAGCTGGCGGCAGACCTCGATGCCCGACATCATCGGCAGCATCCAGTCGAGCAGCACCAAGTCCGGCGCGTTCTCCGCGGCGACGGTGAGGGCTTCCTCGCCGTCGGTCGCCTCGCACACCCGGTAGCCTTCCTTTTCGAGGTTGTAGCGCAGCACCGTCACCAGCGCCGCCTCGTCCTCGACCACCATAATCATCGGTTTCATGCGCTTCCCCCGATCACCCGAAGCGGCCGGTGATGTAACCCTGCGTCAGCTTGTGGCGCGGGTTGGTAAAGATCTGTTCGGTGTCGCCCACCTCGATCAGCTCGCCGAGATGGAAGAACGCGGTACGTTGCGACACGCGCGCGGCCTGCTGCATCGAGTGGGTGACGATGACGATGGTGTAGTTCTCGCGCAGTTCGTCGATCAGTTCCTCGATCTTCGCGGTGGCGATCGGATCGAGGGCCGAGCACGGCTCGTCCATCAGGATCACCTCGGGGCTGACCGCGATCGCGCGCGCGATGCACAGGCGCTGCTGCTGGCCGCCGGAAAGACCGGTGCCGGGCGCCTCCATGCGGTCCTTGACCTCGGCGAGCAGGCCCGCCTTTTCGAGGCTGGTGACGACGATCTCGTCGAGCTCGTCCTTATTCGCCGCGAGGCCGTGGATGCGCGGGCCATAGGCGATGTTGTCGTAGATCGACTTCGGGAACGGGTTGGGCTTCTGGAACACCATGCCGACGCGGGCGCGCAGCTGCACCACGTCGATCTTCGGGTCGTAGATGTCCTCGCCGTCCATCCGCACCGTGCCGGAAACGCGGCAGCTGTCGATGGTGTCGTTCATCCGGTTGAGGCAACGCAGGAAGGTCGACTTGCCGCAACCCGACGGGCCGATGAAGGAGGTCACCTCGCCGGCGCGGATGTCGAGCGTCACGTCCTTGAGCGCGTGCTTGTCGCCGTAGTGGACGTTGGTACGCACCGCCTGGATCTTGGCGTCGGTCACAGCCGTGGTTCCCTCGGGGGTTTCAGAGGTCGTCTCTCGCGCTTCCCGCACGTTCGCTTTCTCCATTGTTACCACCGCCTTTCGAACTTGCCGCGCAGGAACACTGCGGCAGCGTTCATGATGATGAGGAACGTCAGCAGCACCATGATCGCTGCCGAGGTCCGTTCAACGAAGGCGCGTTCGGCGGAATCCGCCCAAATGTAGATCTGTACCGGCAGCACCGTGGCGGGGTCGTGGAAGCCGCCGGGGATGTCGACGATGAAGGCGACCATACCGATCATCAGGAGCGGCGCGGTCTCGCCCAACGCCCGGCCCATGCCGATGATCGTGCCGGTGAGGATGCCCGGCATCGCGAGCGGCAGCACGTCGTTGGTGACCATCTGCATCTTCGACGCGCCCAGGCCGAGCGCGGCCTCGCGGATCGACGGCGGCACCGACTTCAACGACACGCGCGCGGCAATGATGATGGTGGGCAGGGTCATCAGCGTCAACACCAGGCCGCCGACCACCGGCGCGGAGCGCGGCAGCCCGAAGAACTGGAGGAACACCGCGAGGCCGAGGAGGCCGAAGACGATCGACGGGATCGCCGCGAGGTTGTTGATGTTGACCTCGATGATGTCGGTCCAGCGGTTCTTCGGCGCGAATTCCTCGAGGTACACCGCGGTCGCGACGCCCAAGGGGAAGGACAGCGCGAGGGTGACGATCATGGTCAGGAACGAGCCGACCACCGCGCCCCAGATGCCCGCGAGCTCGGGCTCGCGGCTGTCGCCGTTGGTGAAGAAGCGCCAGTTGAAGCGGGTCGCGAGGCGGCCGTCCTTTTCGAGCGCGTCGATCCAGGCGATCTCCTGGTCGGAGACGCGGCGCGCGCTCTCGGGCAGGTTGCGGTCGATCTTGCCCTTCACCAGCATGTCGACGTCGTCGGAGGCCGGAACCCAGATTTCGCCGGACTTGCCGATCAGGCTCTGGTCCTCGAACACCGCATCGCGGATCTGGAAGCTCGCGCCCGAGGAGACGAGGCCGTTGAGAACGCGGCGATCCTGGCGCGAGGTGACGTCGGGGAACAGCGACTGGATGCCGTCGCGGTAGAGCTTGCCGTAGTTGGCGCGGCGCATGTCGTCGAGGTTGCGGGTGCCGTCGGGGTCGATCACCGAAACCGCGTACGCGACCGGCAGGCGGATCTCGGTCTGCACGAAGGCCGAGTAGCCCTTGCCGATGATGCTCATGAACAGCAGCGCCATGAACACCAGCGCCGAGGCGATGGCGACCAGGCCGAATATGCGGAAGCGGCGTTCGGCGCGGTAGCGGCGGCCGATGCCCGCGGCGACGAGGTCGCGGGTGCGGCGGCCGGGCGTGCCCGAAACTGCGGTCATCTCACTCATATTGTTCCCTGTATTTGCGCACCACGTGCAGCGCGAGAATGTTGAGGCCGAGGGTGACGCAGAACAGCACCAGGCCGAGCGCGAACGCGGCGAGCGTCTTGGCGCTGTCGAACTCCTGATCGCCGGTGAGCAGGGTGACGATCTGCACCGTCACCGTCGTCACCGCGTCGAGCGGGTTGAAGGTGAGGTTGGCGGAGAGGCCGGCGGCCATCACCACGATCATGGTTTCGCCGATCGCGCGCGACACCGCGAGCAGCACGCCGCCGACGATGCCGGGGAGGGCGGCGGGAACGATGACGTTGCGGATGGTTTCCGACTTGGTCGCGCCGAGCGCGTAGGCGCCGTCGCGCATCGACTGGGGCACCGCGTTGATCACGTCGTCGGAAATCGAGGAGACGAACGGGATGATCATCACGCCCATCACCAGACCGGCGGCGAGCGCGCTTTCCGAGGCGACCGAAAGGCCGACGCCCTCGCCGAGGCGGCGGATGAACGGCGCGACGGTGAGCGCGGCAAAGAAGCCGTAGACCACCGTCGGGATGCCCGCGAGAATTTCGAGAAGCGGCTTCGCCACCGCGCGGAACTTGCGGTGCGCGTATTCCGACATGTAGATCGCCGACATCAGCCCGACCGGCACCGCGACGCACATCGAGATCAGCGAGATCAGGAGCGTGCCGGTGAACAGCGGGATCGCGCCGAACGAACCCGAGCTGCCGACCTGATCGGCGCGGAGCGCGGTCTGCGGGCTCCAGTGCAGGCCGAAGAGGAATTCGAGCGGCGGCACCTTGCCGAAGAAGCGCAGCGATTCGAACAGGAGCGAAAGCACGATGCCGACGGTGGTGAGGATCGCCACCAGCGAGCTCAGCACCAGGAACACGGTGATCACCCGCTCGACCTGGTTGCGCGCGCGCAGGGACATCGAAACGCGCTTGAGCGCGTACGAGGTGCCGGCGATCGCGAGCGCGAGGCAGAGCACGGCGAGCGCGGCGTTGCCGATCGCATAAAGGCGGTGGAAGGTATCCGCCGCGGCCTGGATCTCGGGCGCGGGCTGCGCGCGCACGACGTCGCCGAGCGCGAGGTTGCGGATGTCGTTCCAGATCAGGTTGAGGCGCGCCTCGGGCAGCGCCGAGTAGCTGTCGGGCAGGCCGCCCATCACCAGCCCTTTGACCAGGACCGGCTGGAACGCCACCCACGCGGTCGCGACGATCAGCGCGGGAACGCCGCACCAGATCGCGGCGTAGAGCCCGTGGTACATCGGGCGCGAGTGCAGTTGCGACTGCCGGCCGGGCGCCACGGCGCGCGCGCGCGCAGTGCCGAAGCGGTAGGACACCACCGCCAGGGCGGCGAGAACCAGCAGCAGGAAACTGAACGGCATACGGCGCCTCGTCTGAACTTTTCCGAACCGAAACGGCCGGAGTATATCGCCCTCATGGGCGACGCGCTTCGGAAAAACCGCCGCCGCCCGAGGTTCGGGCGACGGCGTCGGGATTTGGCGCGAAGCTTACTTCACGTTGACGGTCAGAGCCTTGCCGGCGTCCTTGACCGACTTCATCTTGTCGGCCGGGAGCGGGATCAGGCCGATCTGCGGCAGGTAACCGTCCGCACCGATGGCCGCTTCCGAGGTGAACTCGGCAACGTATTCCTTGATGCCCGGGATCACGCCGACGTGCTCGCCCTTCACGTAGAAGAACAGCGGACGGGAGACCGGGTACTTGCCCGAGGAGATGTTCTCGAAGGTCGGGGCGATGCCGTCGATGTGGGCGCCCTTGATCTTGTCGGCGTTCTGGTCGAGGAACGAGTAGCCGAAGATGCCGAGCGCCTTCGGGTTTTCGACCAGCTTGTTGACGATCAGGGTGTCGTTCTCGCCGGCTTCGATGTACGCGCCGTCTTCACGGATCGCCTGGCAAGCGGCCTTGAAAGCCTTCTTGTCGGTCTTCGCCATCGCCTTGATGAACGGGAATTCCTCGCAGCCGTGGTCCATCACCAGCTCGGTGAAGGCGTCGCGGGTGCCCGAGGTCGGCGGCGGGCCGAGGACTTCGATCTCGTTGGCCGGGAGCGACGCGTTCACGTCCTTCCAGGTCTTGTAGGGGTTCGGGACGAGCTTGTCGCCGCCCTTCGGGTCCGGCACGGTCTTGGCGAGCGCGAGGAAGAGGTCCTTGCGGCTCACGTTGAACTCGGGGCCCTTCTTGGAGTCGGCGACGACGATGCCGTCATAACCGATGGTGATTTCGGTGATCTTCGCCACGCCGTTCTTCGCGCAGGTCTCGATTTCCGACTTCTTGATCGCGCGCGAGGCGTTGGTGATGTCCGGGTGGTCGACGCCGACGCCGGCGCAGAACAGCTTGAAGCCGCCGCCGGAACCGGTGGACTCGATGACCGGGGTCTTGAAGGAGGTGGTCTTGCCGAATTGCTCGACGACCTTGGACGCGAACGGGAAGACCGTCGACGATCCAACGATACGGATCTGGTCGCGGGCTTCGGCCGCGCCGGCGAAAGCGACCGTCACAAGGGCGGCGACGGCAAGAGTACGTTTCATCACAGCGAATGCCTCCGGCAGAGGGTTTCTTAGGAACGATCAAACACAGCAGCGGCGGAGGCTTTTCGGGGTGCCTGCCGCACGGCCAACCTACGCCGGGACGGCGACGCATTTGTGAACGGAACGTTATGGTTTTGTGACAACGCCGGAACCGCGGAACACTGCGCCTCTTGGCGGAAACCCTGGATGAGATTACCTTTGCCGGACGGGTCCGAACGCCCCGCACAGACCCCTGGACATTACGAATCATGACAGCAGCCGACCCGTTCTCGCTCGCCCAGTGCCTCGGCTACGTCGCCTTCGTGCTCGGCGTGTCGGCGTTCCTCCAGCGCGACGACCGGCGTCTCAAGCTGCTGAACAGCGCCCAGGGATTTGTCTACGCGATCCATTTCATCATGCTCGGCAGCCTGCCGCTCGCCGGAAGCGCCGCGGTCTGCGCGTTGCGCTCGGGCACCGCGGCGTTCTTCGTGCGGCCGTGGCTGGTGGTGCCGTTCGTCGCGCTCAACCTCGCGGTCGGCTGGATCGTTGCGGAAACCTGGAACGACTGGCTGCCGGTGATCGGCTTCGTCATCGGCACGGTCTCGGTGTTCCTGCTGCGCGGCATCCCGCTGCGCGTCGGGATGTTTCTGTCCTCGGCGGTGGTGATGGTCGCGGCGCTGATCGCCGGGTCGATCGGCGGCGTCGCGCTCGAAGCCTCGATCGCGGCGGCCAACCTTCTCACCATCTTCCGCCTCCAGCGGACGCGGAGGGTCGCGGCATGAACGGCCTCTCCGGCGTCGACCCGTTCGCCCCCGCGCAGATCTTCGGCTACCTCGCGCTGGTGCTCGGCATCCTCACCTACCTCCAGCGCAACGATCGCACGCTGAAGAAGTTCAACGCCTGCCAGAGCGTCGCCTACGGGATTCAGTTCTTCCTGCTCGGCAACATTCCGGCGTTCACCGGCATGACGATCAGCACCTTCCGCTCGATCGCGGCGCTCTACACCCGCTCGATCTGGCTCGCGCTCGCGATCGTCGCCACCAACATCGCGCTCGGGGCGCGCTACGCCCACAACCTCTACACCTGGCTGCCGATCGTCGGCGTCACCGTCGGCACCCTCGCGATCTTCACCCTTTCGGGCATCCGGATGCGGCTCGCGCTGCTCTCCTGCACGGTGATGTGGCTGATCATCAACATCGCGAGCGGCTCGATCGGCGGCACCATCCTCGAAACCCTGGTGTTCTGCTCGGCGTCGAGCACGATCTTCCGCCTCTGGCGCGCGCAGCGCCTCGAAGCCGCCTGACACACTGCGGCGGCGGCGTCACACTTCGAAACACAAAGTCATCTCTCCGACATTCCCGGGTAACGCCCCGGGTGTCTGATCTGGTCATCGCCGCTGACGCGGCATCGGTTCCAGAAGCAACGGAGATTTGAAGATGTTCGGTAAGCTCACCCTCAGCGCGATCCCTGCTCTCGTCCTCGCCACCGGGCTCGCCTCGCCCGCCCTCGCCGCGCCCAACCCGGACTGCGCGGATTCGGTGCGCGCGGTCGAGGCGCGGTGGGACGCGATGTATCCGATGGCGATGGGCCAGGATGGCCAACAGGGCTACGCGGACGCCCTGCGCATCGCCAAGGAAAAGTGTCTCGAAGGCGACGTCGCGGCGACGCAGCAGTACCTCAACGTCGTGCGCGGCCACCTCGGCATGGCGCAGCACCCCACGCCCCACGCCCTCTAACCGGATTTGGCGGCCGCTTCACACAGCGGCCGCCGCCACCTGACGCGCGCGCCCCCAATCGTAGAGCGCCGCGATCACCGGGCGCAGGCTCTCGCCATCGGGCGACAACGCATAGTCGACGCGCGGCGGCACCACCGCATGAACGGTGCGCTCGACCAGCCCGTCCGCCTCCAACTCGCGCAACTGGCGGGTCAGCATCCGCGGCGTGATCCCCGCGAGCTTGCGCTGCAGTTCGCCGAACCGCAGCGTCCCGCCCGAGAGATGATAAAGGATCACCCCTTTCCACTTGCCGCCGATGACGTCGAGCGCCGC
>QKGW01000559.1 GCA_003250275.1 Alphaproteobacteria bacterium | reverse complement strand
GTCGGCGCGCTGCGGGCGCTCACCCTGCGGCGCGGCGTCCTGACGCGGCGGCTGCTGGCCTTCCGCGCGCGGCTGACCCTCGGAACGCTGCGGGCGGCGCGGACCGCCGAAGCTCTTCTTCGGGTTCTTCTTCGGCTGCACCGCGAGGCCTTCGTTCGCGTCGGTGACGCGGTAGCCGAGAACGCGGAGGATGGTCATGGTGTCCTCCGCGCCGACGCCGAGGAGCGACATCAGCGCGGGCGGCAGGATCTTCGAGCCCTGCGGCGCGGCGGGCTTCTCCGGCTCCGCCGGAGCCTCGGCGGGCGCGGCCTCGGCGGCGGGCGCTTCCGGCGCGGCGGCTTCGGGTGCCGGGGTTTCGGCTGCGGCTTCGGCGACGGCTTCGGCGGCGGGCGCTTCGGCCGGGGTTTCGGCGGGCTTGCCGGGCTGGGAATCGACCTTGGTGGTCAGCGCTTCGTCGCGGAGGAAGCGGCGCACTTCGGCGGCGAAGCGTTCGAGCATGTCGACGCGCGCGGCGCGGCGCTCGAACACCCGGTAGCCCTGCAGCTCGACCCACTCGGGGGCGACGCCCTCGGCGAGCGGGAACGACACCTGGCCGGGCGTGAGCGGCGAATGCGCGTGGACGAAGTGCGGCACGTCCTCGACCTTGCGGTCGACCGCGGTGAGCACCAGCAGCAGGCGCTGCGCGGCGGGCTTGAGCATGTCGGGCAGGTACACGGTCTCGACGCCGAAGCGGACGCCGAGCTTGCCCATGTTCTTGCGGTCGTCGTCGGAGAGGTGCGCGAGGTCCTGCGCGAGCGCGGCGCGGCGCACCGTGCCGCCCGCCTCGACGAGGCGGAAGGCGATGCCGCGCGACAGACCCGCGAGCTCGGCCTCGGCGAGCGAGGCCAGCGGCCGCAGCACGCTCTTGATCTGCGCTTCGAGCCAGCCCTGGGTGCGGGTGCGCACGAGGTCGACGAGCGGATCGGCGAGAAGGTCGTTGGGCAGCACCTCGACGCGCGGCTTGAGGCGTTCGGACCCGGCGACGATGCGCGCCACCGGCGCGCCGTGCCAGGTGATCTCGCCGCCCTCGGTCAGCGCGAAGGTGGCGTCGGGGGCGACCGAGAGCGCTTGGGCGCGCGCGGCGACCTCGCCCTTCAGCGCCTGGGACGCAGCGATCGCGACGACCTTGTCGGCCTGATCCGAGGTTCCATCGGTCTCGGCGATGAAACCCAACCCTTCGAGGCGGCCAACGCGGTGGCCCTCGATGTGAACGTCCCCGTTCGGCGTGACGGTAGCTTCCAACGGACTTTGCCCCTTCAAGCGGCTGAGTAGGACGGCGGTGCGCCGGTCGACGAATTTTTGCGTCAGACGGTCATGTAACGCATCCGATAGGCGATCTTCAATCCGTCTTGTGCGTTCGCGCCAATGATTCGTGTCGGAAACCCAATTCGCGTGGTTGGCGACGGTGGTCCACACCCGAATTTGCGCGATTCGCTGCGAAAGGTGAACGATATCGCCATCGACCCGGTCGATGCGCGACATATGGTGTTCGAGAAAGGCATCCGGGATTCGCCCGGAGTCTTCGGTGAGGTAGAGGAACAGGCGCTGGAGCAGGCGCGCGTGCGCCTCGGCCATGATCTTCTCGAAATCGGGAATCTGGCAGATTTCCCAGAGCAGGCGCACCCGTTCGGGATTGGTGGCGCGCGCGCGCACCTGTTCGGAATGCGCCAACGCTTCGAGCGCGAGCACGTCGTCGGCACGGCGCGCGCGCAGGAACTCGGCCCCCGGCGCGGGCACGGTGAGGCTCTTGAGCAGCGCCTCGACCGAGGTGAAGCGGAGCTGACGGTTGCGCCAGAACAGCGCCTTGACCGGGCGGAAATCGTGGTTCTCGACCCGCTCGATGGTCTCGGCGTCGAGCGGCTGCGCGTCGGCGGTGGTGCCGAAGGTGCCGTCGTTCATGTGCCGTCCGGCGCGTCCGGCGATCTGGCCGATCTCGGAGGCGGCGAGGTGGCGGGGCTGCGCGCCGTCGTACTTCACCGTCTGGGCGAAGGCGACGTGGTCGATGTCCATGTTGAGGCCCATGCCGATCGCGTCGGTGGCGATGAGGAAATCGACCTCGCCCGACTGGTACATCTCGACCTGGGCGTTGCGGGTGCGCGGGCTGAGCGCGCCGAGAACCACCGCCGCGCCGCCGCGGTGCCGCCGCACCTGGTCGGCGATGGCGTAGACCTCGGCGGCGGAGAAGGCGACGATCGCGGTGCGGCGCGGCATCCGCACGATCTTTTTGGAGCCGGCGAAGGAGAGCTGCGACATCCGCGGGCGGGTCTGGATCTCGATGCCGGGGATGAGGTGCGAGATCACTCCGCGCATGGTGTCGGAGCCGAGGAACAGGGTCTCCGAGATGCCGCGCGCGTGCAGCAGGCGGTCGGTGAACACGTGGCCGCGTTCGGGGTCGGCGCACATCTGGATTTCGTCGACGGCGAGGAACTCGACCAGCCGGTCGAGCGGCATCGCCTCGACGGTGCAGATGAAGTAGCGCGGATTCGGCGGGATGATCTTCTCTTCGCCGGTGACCAGCGCCACCTGCGCCGCACCGCGCACCTTCACCACCCGGTCGTAGTTCTCGCGCGCGAGCAGGCGCAGCGGGAACCCGATCATCCCGCTCGCGTGCGCCATCAGGCGTTCGATCGCGTAATGGGTCTTGCCGGTGTTGGTGGGGCCGAGGATGGCGGCGACCCGCGTGTGGCGGTTCTCGATCATGTGCCGCAGAGTGGGGCGGCAGCCCCGCGATGTCCAGAAAAACTCAGGTTGCGGCGGGCTGTGCGAGGTGGCCGTCGACGAGCGCGCGGAGGAAGGCGCGGGTGCGCTCCTCCTGCGGGTCGGTGAAGATCCGCGCAGGCGGCCCCTGCTCGACGATGCGCCCGTCGGCCATCACCACCACGGTGTCGGCGACCTCGCGGGCGAAGCCCATCTCGTGGGTCACCACCATCATCGTCATCCCCTCGGCGGCGAGCGCCTTCATCACCTGCAGCACCTCGCCGACGAGTTCGGGGTCGAGCGCCGAGGTCGGCTCGTCGAAGAGCATCACCTTGGGGCGCATCGCGAGCGCGCGGGCGATCGCAGCGCGCTGCTTCTGCCCGCCCGAGAGGGTCGAGGGGTAGACGTCGGCCTTGTCGGCGAGGCCGACCTTGGCGAGGAGTTCGAGGGCGAGGGCGCGCGCCTCCGCCTTCGGCGTCTTGCGCACCGTCATCGGCGCGCACATCACGTTTTCCGCCGTGGTCATGTGCGGGAACAGGTTGAACGACTGGAACACCATGCCGGTTTCGGCGCGCACCGCGTTGAGCTGCGCCTCGGGCACGGTGACGCCCTCCTCGACGATGGTGACGTCGCCGATCCGGACCGCGCCCTCCTCGGGCACTTCGAGGCAGTTGCAGCAGCGCAGCAGCGTGCTCTTGCCCGAGCCCGAAGGGCCGATCACCACCATCGTCTCCGAGGACCGGACCTCGAGGTCGATACCCTTGAGCACCTCGTGGCCGCCGAAGCGCTTCTTCACCCCGATCACCGAGATCATCGCCGGCCCTCCACCTGCATCCGGCGTTCGAGGAAGCGCAGGAACTGATTCGCGAGATTGGTGAGCACGAAGTAGATCAGCGCCACCGCGAGATAGGTTTCGAGCGCGCGGAAGCTCGTCGAGATGATCCGCTGGCCCTCGCGCATCACGTCGTCGATGGTCAGAAGCGAAACCAGCGCCGAGTTCTTGATCAGCGCGATCGCCTCGTTGCCCAGGGGCGGCAACATGCGGCGGAACGCCTGCGGCAGAACCACCTTGCGCATCGCCTGGGCGCGCGACATCCCGAGGCTGCGCGCCGCCTCGGTCTGGCCCGGGTCGATCGACTGGATCGCACCGCGCACCACCTCGGAGACGTAAGACCCGCTATAGATACCGAGGCCGAGGATGCCGCACGCGGTCGCGGGCAGAAGGATGCCGAACTGCGGCAGGCCGAAGAACAGAATGAACAGCTGCACCAGGAGCGGCGTGCCGCGGATGAACGCGACGTAGCTGCTCGCGGCGCCGTAAAGCACGCGGCGGCGGGGGTCGAGCCGGACGATGCCGACCGCGAGGCCGAGCACCGCGCTCACCAGCATCGCGGCGACGGTGACCTCGACGGTCACCAGCGCGCCCGAGAGGAGGCGCGGAAAGCCCTCCAGAACCGGTCCGAAATCGATCGTCACGACACGTCTCCCGCCGCCTAGAGGCTTACTTCTTCGCCTCGAACCACTTGTCGACGAGCTTGTCGTAAGTGCCGTTGGCCTTGAGCTTGTCGATCGCGGCGTTCACCGCCTTGAGAAGCTCGGGGGTGTCCTTGCGCATCGCGAAGCCGTATTCCTCGACCGTGACCTGCTCGGCGAGCACCTTCACGCTCGGGTGGCCCTGCGCGTAGAGCTTGGCGGCGGGCTTGCCGGTGACGGTGGCGTCGGTGCGGCCGGTCTCGACCTGGGCGAACATCTCGGCGTTGGTCTCGACCTCGACCACCTTCGCCTTCGGATAGTTGGCGGGCAGGTAGGTCGCCGACTTGGTGCCGATCTGCACCGCCACGGTCTTGCCGTCGAGATCCTTCGGGCTCTTGATCGCGGTGTTGTCGGCCTTGACCATCACCACCAGGCCGCCCGGATAGTAGGGCTGCGAGAAGTTGACCACTTCCTTGCGCTTGTCGGTGATGTACATCGCCGACGAGATCATGTCGAAGCGGTTGGCGAGCATCCCGGGGATCAGACCCTTGAAGTCGATGTCGACCCACTCGACGCCCTTCGCGCCGATCTCCTTGGCGATCGCCTCGACGAGTTCGATGTCGAAACCGGTCTTCTTGCCATCCTTGACGAACTCGAACGGCGCGAACGTCGCGTCGACGCCGACGCGGAAGGGCTCGCCCTTCTTGAAGCCGTCGAGCACCGCGTCGGCCGCCTGCGCGCCGACCGGCGCGGAAGCCGCAAACACCGCGGCCATCGCCGCAACCAACCAATTCCTCGCAAATCCCTTCATGGCATACCATTCCTTATAGGGTGGGAACCTCGGGCGGCAGCCCGCGCCGGGCTTTCCAAGTGCCGCAATTTCGGTCATCATAACAGGTATGGCGCATTTTGCAGCATAACTTTTGCTGATAAAATCTCCGTTGCGCTGACAAAATCCGCGTGCCAAGATTCTCCAATGCGCCGTTGCGGGCGGAGGCCCGCGTCGTTCAGGAGTTTGCCGCGTGTCCGCCGAGTTGTACGACTTCCGCCCCGCCCGTTGCCCGGTCCTGGTCAGCATCCCCCACGCCGGCACCATGCTGCCGCCCGGCTTCGCCGCGCGCCTCACCGACGCCGCCGCCGGCCTGCCCGACACCGACTGGCACCTGCCGCAGCTCTACGATTTCCTCGCCGAGATGCCGGTCGGGCTGATCCGCGCGCGGGTGTCGCGCTTCGTCGTCGACCTCAACCGCGCACCCGACGACACCCCGCTCTACGCCGGCGCGACCACCGGCCTCTGCCCCGACACCCTGTTCGACGGCGAGCCGGTCTACCGCGACGGCATGGCGCCCGACGCCGCCGAGGTCGCCGCGCGCGTCGAAACCTGGTGGAAGCCCTACCACGCCAAGCTCCGGGAGGAACTCGACCGCATCCGCGCGACCTTCGGCTTCGCGGTGCTGTTCGACGCCCACTCGATTCGCGGCGACATCCCGCGCCTGTTCGAGGGCCGCCTGCCCGATTTCAATCTCGGCACCAACCGCGGCGCGGCCGCCGCGCCGGATCTCGTCGCCGCCGCCGAATCCGCGCTCTCCGCCGCCTGCGGCTACACCCGCATCACCGACGGGCGCTTCGTCGGCGGCTACATCACCCGCACCTACGGACGCCCGGCGGACAACCTCCACGCCCTACAGCTCGAAATGGCGCAGTCCACCTACATGGAGGAAACCCCGCCGTTCGCGTGGAACGACCTGCGCGCCGGCCTGCTGCGGCCCCACCTCGTGCGCTTGATTTCGGCGCTCGTCGACTGGAGCGCGAACCGGCCATGACCCTCCTCTTCGCCCCCCTCGCCCTGCTGCCCAACGGCTGGGCCGAAAACGTCCGCATCGACGTCGGCGCGGACGGCGCGATCGCCGCGGTCGCGCCGGGCGCGCCCTGCCCGGCCGACGCCTTACGCCTCGCGGGCCCGGTGGTGCCGGGCGTCGCCGACCTCCACTCGCACGCGTTCCAGCGCGCGATGGCGGGCCTCGCCGAGCGCACCGGCGCGGTCGGCGGGATGGACAGCTTCTGGAACTGGCGCGAGACGATGTACGGCTTCCTCGCCCGCCTCACCCCCGAGGACGTCGGCGCGATCGCGGAGATGCTGTTCGTCGAACTCCTCGAAGGCGGCTACACCGGCATCGCCGAGTTCCACTACCTCCACCACGCCCCCGACGGCCGCCCCTACCCCGCGCGCGGCGAGATGGCGGCGCGCATCCTCGGAGCCGCCGCCGATGCCGGGCTCGGCATCACCCTCCTGCCGGTGCTCTACGCCCACGGCGGCTTCGGCGGCGAACCGCCGACGCCGGGGCAGGCGCGCTTCCTCAACGACGTCGACGGCCTGTTCGAGATCGCCACCGCCGCGCGTGCCGCGTGCGCCCCCGGCCAGCGCGTCGGCCTCGCGCTGCATTCGCTCCGCGCGGTGACGCCGAAGGAACTTTCCACCGCGGTCGCGGCGCTCGACGCGGTCGACGCGTCCGCGCCGATCCACATCCACGTCGCCGAACAGACCGCCGAGGTCGACGCCTGCCTCGCCTGGAGCGGCCGGCGCCCGGTCGCCTGGCTGCTCGACAACGCCCCGGTCGACCGGCGCTGGTGCCTGATTCACGCCACCCACCTCGACGCCGACGAGGTCGCCGGCATCGCCGCCTCCGGCGCGGTCGCGGGCCTTTGCCCGACCACCGAGGCCAACCTCGGCGACGGCCTCTTCCCGGCGGAGGCGTTCCTCGCCGCGGGCGGCGCGTTCGGCGTCGGCAGCGACAGCCACGTCACCCTCTCGCCGTTCGACGAACTGCGCGTGCTCGAATACGGCCAGCGCCTGACGACGCGGCGGCGCGGCGTGCTCGGTGCGCCCGGCAGCGGCTGCGGCGCCGATCTCTACCGCCGCGCTGCGGCGGGCGGCGCACAGGCGCTCGGGGTCGCGGGCGGCGCGATCGCGGCGGGGATGCGCTGCGACCTCGTGGTCCTCGACGACGACGATTCCAAGCTGATCGGCCGCAGCGGCGACGCGCTGCTCGACGCGGCGGTGTTCGCCACCCCCAACCGCGCGGTGCGCGACGTCTTCGTCGGCGGCAACCGGGTGGTCACGGAAGGCCGCCACCCGCGCGCGGACGCGGCGCGCGCCGCCTACCGCGCCGCGCTCAAGCGCCTGAGCGAGGCGTAGATGGCGGAGGCGTCCAATTACCTCGCCCCGGCGTTGCAGCGTGGCCTCGCGATCCTCGAACTGTTCACGCCTCAGCGCCGCGAATGGACGCAGACCGAGATCGCCGCCGCGCTCGGCGTCAGCCTCTCCTCCGCCTACCGGCTGGTGTTCACCCTCGAACACCTCGGCTACCTCGAACGCGCCGACGCGGAGCGCCGCTATCGCCTCGCGGCGCGG
>QKGW01000334.1 GCA_003250275.1 Alphaproteobacteria bacterium | reverse complement strand
CCCGATCGACGCCTGGCCCGACTGGCTGCGCGTGCTCGCGCTCTCGGTGGTCGCCTCGCCGCATCCGATGACCCTGCGCCTGCTGCCCGACCTCGCGACGCTGTTCAACGCCGCGCTCACGCCGATGCTCGGCCAGCGCGCGGAGCAAGCCCTCGGCGCGCCGTTCACCGAAATCTGGCCCGAGCTGGCGGACGAACTCGCGCCGCTGTTCCGCGACGTGATCGCGGGCGAGACCGTGCGCAAGGAGAACCTACCGCTGTGGCTCACCCGCAACGGCTTCGAGGAACTCGCCCACTGGAGCCTCGCCTACAGCCCGGTGCGCGATCCCGAGGGACGGGTGGTCGGAATTCTCAGCGTGGTGTCCGAGACCACCGCTCAGGTCAAGGCGCAGGCGGCGATCGAGCGCGCCAACGAATCCCTCGCCTTCGAGGTCGAGAACGCGGTGCGCGCCCTCGCCGCGCGTGACGCCGCCGAGCGCCAGCAGGAACTGCTCAAGACCGAGCTGGTGCACCGGATGAAGAACATGCTCGCGGTGATCTCGGCAATGGTCACGCACAGCATCAAGGGCGCGGCGACCCTCGAACAGGCGGCGACGGCGACGGCGGCGCGGCTCGCCGCGTATGCGCGAGTTCAGGAGGTGTTCAGCGACGACGCGTGGTCGAACGCCGACCTTTCCGAAGTGGTGCGCGTCGCGCTCGAACCCCACACCGCGGGGATGGCGGCGCGCGTCGCCACCGCCGGGCCGGAGCTGCGCCTCGGCGCGCGCCACGCGCTCGGGATCGCGCTCGCGGTGCACGAGCTCGCCACCAACGCGCTGAAGTACGGCGCGCTTGCCAACGATTCGGGGCGGGTTGAGATCGGCTGGGCGGCGGCGGGCGAGTGCTTCGAATTCACTTGGCACGAATCCGGCGGGCCGCCGGTCGCGGAACCCGCAGCGACCGGATTCGGTTCGGTGCTCACCGACCGCGTCGTGCCCGCCTACTTCTCCGGCGCGGCGGTGCGGCAGTACGGCCCCGCCGGGCTCTGCTACACCCTGCGCGGCATGATCCAGGAGGAACCGTGAACGGTATGCACGTCTACGACCCGGCGCTCGGCCACGGCCTCGCCCACGATCCGCTCAATGCGATCGTCGCGCCCCGCCCGATCGGCTGGATCGGCACGCGCGCGGCGGACGGCGCGTGCAACCTCGCGCCCTACAGCTTCTTCAACCTGTTCAACTACAAGCCGCCGATCCTCGGGTTCTGCAGCCTCGGCTGGAAGGACAGCGTGCGCAACATCGCGGAAACCGGGGTGTTCACCTGGAACCTCGTGACCGAGGACCTCGCCGAGGCGATGAACGCATCCTCGGCGAGCGGCGGCGCCGACGAGTTCGTCCTCGCCGGGCTGACCGCGGCGGCGGGCGACGCGGTGGCGGCGCCGCGCGTGGCCGAGAGCCCGGTGTGTTTCGAATGCCGCCTCACCCAGATGATCCGCCTCACCGACGCGACAGGCGCCGAGATCGACGCCTGGCTCGCGCTCGGCGAGGCGGTGCGCATCCACATCGCCGACGATCTGATCGTCGACGGCGTGTTCGACACGGTGAAGGCGCGGCCGCTGCTGCGCGGCGGCGGCGCGGCCGACTACTTCACGATTTCGGAAGGCGCGCGGCGGGTGATGCCCCGCCCGCAATGACTCAGGCGAGCCAGCCGCCGATCGCCTCGGCCTTCGGCAGACCGCCGGCGTGCACGACCTTGCCGTCGACCACCACACCCGGCGTCGCGGCGATGCCGTAGGCGGCGATTGCGGCGTAGTCGGTGACCTTTTCGAGGGTGATCTCCACCCCCAGGCGCTCCGCTTCGGCACGCACCATCTCGGCGGTGGTTTGGCACCGCTTGCATCCCGGACCGAGCACCTTGACTTCGCGAGTCATGATTATTCCCCTTAGACGAAGAGAAGATTGAAGAGAAAGCCGACGCCGAGGATTCCGGCGCCGACGACGGCGACGAACACGGCGATCAGCCGCGCCGTCAACACCTTGCGCAGGATCATCATCTCCGGCGCGGAGAGGGCGATCACCGACATCATGAAGGCGAGCACGGTGCCGAGCGCCGCGCCCTTGCCGAGCAGCGCCTCGACCACCGGAACGATGCCCGCGGCGTTCGAATACATCGGAATGCCGAGCAGCACCGCGGCAGGCACCGACCACCAGGCGTCGCGCCCCATCACCTCGGCGAGGAGATCGGCGGGCACGTAGCCGTGGATGAACGCGCCGAGCGCGATGCCCGCGACGATCCATTTCCACACCTTGCCGACGATTTCGCGCACCGCCTCGATCCCGGCATCGACGCGGTCGGCGAAGGTGACGCGCTCGGGCGGCAGCTCGGCGGCGACGGACCGCAGCTCGCGCACCCAGCCTTCGAGCCAGCCGTCGAGATGCAGGCGCCCGATCACCCAGCCCGCGACGATCGCGACGCCAAGGCCGAAGCCGAAGTAGGCGAGCGCGACCTGCCAGCCGACCAGCCCGAACAACAGACCGAGGGCGATCTCGTTGACCATCGGTGCGGCGATGAGGAAGGAGAAGGTGACGCCGAGCGGCACTCCGGCAGAGACGAAGCCGATGAACAGCGGCACCGCCGAGCACGAGCAGAACGGCGTGAACACCCCGAGCACCGCGGCGGCGACGTTGCCCACGCCCTCGCGGCGGCCGGAGAGCAGCTTGCGGGTGTGCGCGGCGGAAAACCAGGTGCGCACCACCCCCATCGCGAACACCACCAGCGCGAGGAGCATCAGCACCTTCGGGGTATCGTAGACGAAGAAGGCGAGCGCGTCGGCGAGGTGCGAGCCGGGCTCCACCGGCAGGCGCGCGACCAGCCAGTTCGAGGTCGGCGCGAGCATCGCGTAGACCCCCGCCCACGCGGCGAGGCCGACGACTACGCGGCCGAGCACGACGCGCGTCGGCAGGCCCTGCGGCGTCTCCGGAGTGTTGTTGTTGGACGCGGTGCAGCTACAGCTCATTCGGCGGCCTCCTCGGCGGCGGTTTTGGGCAGCGCCAGGGCGGCGTCGACGAGAGCGGCGACGGAGGCGGCAAGATCGGGATTGCGGCGGTAGCGCACCCACTGTGCGTCGCGCCGGTCGACGACCAGCCCGGCGGTCTTGAGGGCCGTCATGTGGCGCGACATCCGCGATTGGGTGGCGCACAGCTCCGACATCAGCTCGCAGAGGCACAGCTCCTCGCCCGGCCAAAGCAGCCGCAGCGCGGCGAGGCGGGTGGGTTCGGCAAGGGCGGCGAGGTAGATGAGGGGGTCGTGCATTTTCGCTTATCCGCTTATGCGTTCAAGCGCATACTATGACTTGTGCGGCGTCCACGCCAGAGCTATTTTTGCCGGACAGACACCAACACAGGAGAGCCGAATGGACGTGGTGATCTACCACAACCCGAAATGCGGCACGTCGCGCAACGTGCTCGCGCTGATCCGCCACGCCGGCATCGAGCCCCACGTCGTCGAATACCTCAAGACCCCGCCGCCGCGCGAAGCAATCGTCGACCTCGCCGCGCGCATGGGCGTTTCGCCGCGCGCGATGCTGCGCAGGAAGGGCACGCCCTACGACGAACTCGGCCTCGGCGACCCGTCGCTCTCCGACGACGCGCTGTTCGACGCGATGGCGGCGCACCCGATCCTGATCGAACGCCCGATCGTGGTGACCGGCAAGGGAGTGAAGCTCTGCCGCCCGTCGGAAACCGTGCTCGACCTGTTGCCGCCGATGCCGAAGGGCGAGTTCCGCAAGGAGGACGGCGAACTGATCCTCGACGCCGACGGCAAGCCGGCGGCGAAACCCTAGGCCTCGCGAGAGGCCGGCGGCGGACCGAAACGCCGTGCTGGAAACCATGAAAGAACGGCGCGCCGGGTGGGCGCGCCGTTCGCATTCGGGTCAGGCCGCCTTGGCGGGGTCCTGACCGAGGTTCTTCGGCCCCTCGGGGCGGCTCTTGAAGAACGCCTCGGCGACGCTCGGGAACATCGCGTAGGTGAGCACGTCCTCGTCGGAGCCGTTGAAGTTCGGGATCTTCGCGGCCTCGGCGCGGAGCTGGTCCCATTCCGGTTCGAGGAGATCGGCGGGACGCCCGGTGATCACCTCCTTGCCGGAGAGCTGCTTCGCCTGGGCGAGCACCTCGGCGTTCTTCTCGCCCAGGGTGCTGCCGTAGTAGCCGAGCATCAGATCGGAGAACTCGGTGGTCTGGGTGCCGTAGCGCTCGCCCATCAGGACGTTGAACACCGCCTGGCTGCCGACGATCTGCGACGACGGCGTCACCAGAGGCGGATAACCCGCGTCGGCGCGCACCCGCGGAACTTCCGCGAGGACTTCGGCCATCTGGTCGGAGGCCTCCATCTCGCGCAGCTGCGAGGCCATGTTGGAGATCATGCCGCCGGGGATCTGGCTGTCGAAAATCTCGGTGTCGACCGCATTGTAGTCGGCCATGAACTTCTTGTAGCGCGGGCGGACCTTGGCGAAGTGCGCCTTGACCTTGAGCAGACGGGCCATGTCGAGGCGAGTCTCGTAGCCGGTGCCGGCGAGCATCTTCACCAGCGCCTCGGTCGGGTTGTGGCCGGAGCCGAGCGAAAGCGAGCTGATCGAGGTGTCGACGATGTCGACCCCGGCCTCGATCGCCTTCATCAGCGACACCATGGTCACGCCGGTGGTCGAGTGGACGTGGAGGTGCACCCGCATCTCCTGGCCGCACGCGTCCTTGATCCCCTTGACCAGATCGTAGGCCGCCTGGGGCTGGAGCAGCGCCGCCATATCCTTGATGCAGATCGAATCGACGCCCATCGACTGGAGGCTCTTGGCCATCTCGACGAACGCCGCGACGGTGTGCACCGGGCTCTGGGTGTAGCAGATCGTGCCCTGGGCGTGCTTGCCGGTCTTCTTCACCGCCTTGAGCGCGGTTTCGAGGTTGCGCAGGTCGTTGAGCGCGTCGAACACGCGGAACACGTCCATGCCGTTTTCGGCCGCCTTGTCGACGAAGCGCTCGACCACGCCGTCCTCGTAATGGCGGTAGCCGAGGAGATTCTGGCCACGCAGGAGCATCTGCAGCGGGGTCTTCGGCATCAGCTTTTTGAAGGTGCGCAGGCGCTCCCACGGGTCCTCATTGAGGAAGCGGATGCAGGCGTCGAAGGTCGCGCCGCCCCAGCATTCGAGGGACCAGTACCCGGCATTGTCGAGATCCTCGCACGCGGGAACCATGTCCTCCATCGCCATGCGCGTGGCGAGCAGGCTCTGGTGCGCATCGCGCAGAATCACGTCTGTTACTTCAACCACGCGTCCCATCGCATCCTCCCGGAAATCTTGCAGGCTTCGCCGCTCCCCGCACCTTTGCATGGGCGCGCGGCCATCCATAGGAGAATAAGCCTTCGACATGTACGGTTGAAGCGCCGCCCGCGATTTTTTCGGCGGCGGATCAGAAATCGAGATCGGTGTAGTGCCGCGGCGGCGGGATGCCGGGCAGGGTCTCGGCGAGCAGCGGGCGGAACGCCGGGCGCGATTTGATCCGCGCGTACCAGTCCTTCGCCTCGGGGTGCTTCGCCCACGGCACCTCACCGGCGTAGTCGAGCACCGAGAGCTGCGCCGCGGCGGCGATGTCGGCGAGGGTCATCTGCTCGCCCGCGAGCCAGCGGCGGCGCTCCATCAGCCACGCGACGTAGTCGAGGTGCATGTGGATGTTCTGCCGCCCGGCGCTGATCGCGCGCGAGTTCGGCGGGCCGCCGTTCGAGATCCGCTTGCCGATCTTCTCGCCGACCACCGTCGCGGTCACCTCCGCCTCGAACTTCACCAGGAACCAGTTGAGCAGGCGGCGCACCTCGGCGCGCTGCTGCGGGTCGCGCCCGAGCAGCGGCGGATCGGCGTGGATCTCCTCGACGTATTCGAGCGCGGCGAGCACGCCCGCCACCGCGTTTTCGTCCTCGACCAGCACCGGCAGGTCGCCCGCCGGGTTGAGCCGCAGGAAATCGGCGCGCCGCTCCCACGGCCGCTCGACGCGAAGCTCGAAGGCCACGCCCTTTTCGCTCAGTTGCAGACGGACCGCGCGCGACGCCGCGCAGAGGAGATGATGTACCAGAACGATCATTGCGATCCCGATCACGAACGGGCGGACGCCCGATGATCTCCTAGAACAGCCGCCTGTCGTCAAGCAGCTTCACGTCCATTTTCACCCGTTCGATGGTCTTGATCCGCTCTTCGCCGATGTTGCGCGCGAGTTCGGCGCGCTTTTCGGCGTTCATCGTCGCGGCATCGACGCGGCGGATCATCGCCAGCAGGAGAATCTTCAGCCGCCCCTCGGTGAAGAGGTACGAGCTTGCCACGCCGCCCTTGATCTCGCCGCCGGCGTTGTAGTTGAGCGCCTTGACGATCCAGCGCTTCTTGCCTTCGAGGTCCTCGCGGAAATAGACGACGAAGCGCGACAGCGCGCGCTGCTGCACCTGAAGGACCTTGCCGTCGGAATAGAACGACTCCCACGAGAACGCCGGGCCGTCGCGCTGTTCGAGGATGCGGCGGATGTCGCGGCAGGTCTTCGACGAGGTTTCGACGAACTCGGAGCCGAGGATCTGCTTGGTCGCGTGGAACAGCGCCGGCAGCACCTCGCGCGGGATGCGATCGGGCGGCGCCTTGCCGTCCTTGGGCGCGCCGCGGTCGACGAGGTAGTCCTCGAAGCTCTGCACCAGCAGGCGGTTGAACTCGTCGGCGCGCATACTGTTCATCATCGTCTGCGCCTTGATCCGATCGTAGTTCTCGAACAGGGCGCGGTAGTACGAATCGAGCTCGGGGCTGCCTTCGCTGAAATAGGTGAAGATCGCGTCGACCTCCTCGCGCGACAGTCCCTGAGCGCCGGCGTGCGCGAACTTCTCCCGCACCGCGTTGAAGAACAGGTTCAGCAGTGCATCGACGGTGGGGCGGTAGGAGGTATCGGGCTTGGCCATATCTGGTGTTCGGGTCCGCTGCGACAGGGCAACAAATCTAGAGCAAGTTCGCATATGCGCAAACCCCAACGATAAACGCCGGACCCCCATGGACGAGGGGTCCGGCGTGCACCGGCGAAGCTCCGCAACGAGCCCTTATTCCGCGGCTTCCGCCACGTTCACCGGCACCTCGAGCTTGTCGAGCATTTCCTGCGGCACGATCTGCCAGAACTGGGTGACGAAGAACTCCCAGTTCAGCAGGATCTCGCGGGCGAAGCGCGAGTCGGTCTCGGCGACGTGCTCCTCGACCAGGGTCTTGAGCTTCTCTTCGTAGTACGGCACCTGGATCCGCTGACAGATCACCGAGGACGGGTTGAGCCGCTCGGAGAGCTGGTTGTCGGGATCGAAGATGAACGCCATGCCGCCGGTCATGCCCGCGGCGAAGTTGGGGCCCACAGGGCCGAGCACCACCGCGGTGCCGCCGGTCATGTACTCGCAGCCGTTCGAGCCACAGCCCTCGACCACCACTTCCGCGCCCGAGTTGCGCACGCAGAAGCGCTCGCCCGCCTGGCCCGCCGCGAACAGCTTGCCCGAGGTCGCGCCGTAGAGGACGGTGTTGCCGATGATGGTGTTCTTGTGGCTTTCGAGCTTGCTCGCGATCGACGGCCGGATGGTGATGAGACCGCCCGAGAG
>QKGW01000415.1 GCA_003250275.1 Alphaproteobacteria bacterium | reverse complement strand
CGGGAGACCTTCTATCATCCGGTCGAACGCGGCTTCGAACGCGAAATCGGCAAGCGGCTGGCCTACTGGAACCGCCTGCGTGCCGAAAAGAACGGTTCCAGCGGAGACTCCTGACGTATGAATTGGGCGATGATGGGAGCGGTTGCGGGGGGCGGCGCGCTGGGTAGTGTCGCGCGCTATCTCACGACGGTGATGATGGGCCGCGTCGCCGGAACCGCGTTTCCGTGGGGTACGCTGACGGTCAACATCGTCGGCTCGTTCGTGATGGGGCTGGTGGTTTCGCTGCTCGCGCTCAAGTTTTCGGTGAGCAACGAATTGCGCGCCTTCATCGCCGTCGGAATGCTCGGCGGTTTCACTACGTTTTCGAGCTTCTCTCTCGACGCTGCGTTCCTGTTCGAGCGCGGTGAACTCGGGCACGCGTTCGTCTACGTTCTCGCTTCGGTGCTCGGCGGCCTGTTGGCGCTGTTCGCCGCTTTGTTCCTCGTGCGGCATCTGGTGGGCTGATGACTGAGACCAAGGTACGTACCATGACCGTCGCCGCGGACGACGACGGCATCCGCCTCGACCGCTGGTTCGCGCGCCATGTGCCCGAATGCGGCCGCGGCCAGATCGAAAAGCTGTGCCGCACCGGACAGGTGCGCCTCGACGGCAAGCGGGTGAAGGCGGGCGACCGCGTCGCCGCCGGGCAGGCGGTGCGCGTACCGCCGATCGCGCCGCGCGCCGAGGGCGCGCTGCCGGCGAAGCGCACGCCGGTGCTGTCGGATGCCGAGGCCGACCGCCTGCGCGCCTGCGTGATCCACAAGGACGCCGATGTCCTGGTGATCAACAAGCCCGCCGGGCTCGCGGTGCAGGGCGGGTCGGGCACCGACACCCATCTCGACGCGATGCTCGACGCGCTGCGCTTCGGCGCGGCTGAGCGGCCGCGTCTGGTGCACCGCCTCGACAAGGACACCTCGGGCGTGCTCGTGCTCGCGCGCACCCGCAAGGCGGCGCAGGCGCTGACCGCGGCGTTCCGCGAGCGCCGCACGCAGAAGCTCTACTGGGCGATCGTCGCGGGCGTGCCGCAGCCGCGCGAGGGGCGCATCAACGCGCCGCTCGGCAAGGTCCGGCACGGCTCGGTCGAGAAGATGGGCGTGGACGACGACGACGGGAAGAATGCCGTCACCGACTTCCGCGTCGTCGACGAGGTGCGCAAGCGCGCCGCCTGGGTGGCGATGATGCCGCGCACCGGCCGCACCCATCAGCTCCGCGCCCACATGGCGCATCTCGGCACGCCGATCCTCGGCGACGGCAAGTACGGTGGCCGCACCGCGTTCCTGCCCGAGGCGGAGGACGTCTCGAAGATCAAGCAGCTGCACCTGCACGCGCGCGCGCTGATCGTCGCGCATCCGGCGGGCGGGGTGCTGCGCGTCGCCGCGCCGCTGTCGCCGCACATGGTCAAGACCTTCGCCGACTTCGGCTTCGAGGAGGTGCTGGGCCGCGACGAACCGATGTTCGATCTCGACTACTGACCGTCTCTTTCCGCGTCTCTCCGGCGCGGCAGGACACGTGCCGCCGTTTCTCTCGTTCCGTCACCCCCGGGCTTGGCCCGGGGGTCCTTTTTATGCGTGCTCTTGAAAAGCCACAGCACGTGGATGACCGGGACGAGCCCGGTCATGACGGTTTCGAGGAAGGAGTTGTCCCCGCGCGCTTTGGCGACGGAACGCAAAAAAAACGGCCGCGTCGTGAGACGCGGCCGTTTCCGTTTGCGTTGGGCGGAAGGATCAGACCTTCACGCCGAAGGCGAGCGGCATCATCACGTACATCACCGCGATCGAGATCACGATACCGATGAGGCACAGGGTGAAGCCCGACTTGAACATGTCCGGCACGCGGATCAGACCCGAACCGAACACGATCGCGTTCGGCGGCGTCGCCACCGGCAGGGCGAAGGCGAGCGAGGCGCCGAGGGCGACCGGGATCGCCATCAGCAGCGGC
>QKGW01000527.1 GCA_003250275.1 Alphaproteobacteria bacterium | reverse complement strand
GTGCCGTTCGAGGAATGGCACCTCGATGCCGGGCTTCTCGATCTCTCCGCGCCGCCGCCCGAGGGCGTGTTCTACAACCGCATGAGCGCGTCGTCGCACACCCGCGGTCACCGCTACGCCCCGGAATACACCGCCTGCGTCCTCGCCTGGCTCGAAGCCCATGGCCGCACCGTGGTCAACGGCAGCCGCGCGCTCGCCCTCGAAATCAACAAGGTCGCGCAGTACGCCTCGCTCGAAACCTTCGCGATCCGCACCCCGCGCACCGTCGCCGCGGTCGGGCGCGAGGCGATCGTCGAAGCCGCCGCGAGCTTCGGCGACGCCCCCTTCATCACCAAGCACAACCGCGCCGGAAAGGGCCTCGGCGTCCGCCTGTTCCGCAGCCAGCAGAGTTTCCGGGAGCACATCAATTCCGCCGAGTTCGCCCCCTCGGTCGACGGCGTGCTCCTCCTCCAGCAATACGTCGCCGCTCCCGAGCCGTTCATCACCCGCGTCGAGTTCGTCGGCGGCGAACTCGTCTACGCCGTGCGGGTCGACAGCTCCCAGGGCTTCGAGCTTTGCCCCGCCGACGCCTGCCGCGTCGACGACGCCTTCTGCCCGGTCGGCGAAACCGCGCCCGCGATGTTCGAAATCATCCCCGGCTTCGACCACCCGCTGGTGCCGAAGTGGAAGGCCTTCCTCAAGGCCAACGGCATCGGCATCGCCGGGATCGAATTCATCGTCGACGCCGACGGCACCCCCTACACCTACGACGTCAACACCAACACCAACTACAATTCCGACGCCGAAGCCCGCGCCGGCCTCTCGGCCCCCGCGCGCGTCGCCCGCTTCCTCGGCGGGTTGCTGGGGCAGGGGGTCGAGGAAAAGCGCCGGGCTTAAAACAAGGCCGGGCGCCGCCCGGACCCGCGAGGGGACTCGGTCCCCTCGACCCCGGTTGTTGGTTTTCCGCGTAGCGGGATAAAGCCACCGCGCCGCGCGACGGTGCGATAGCACTACGCACCAAAACCGAAACGTCCGGGATGCAGGGGGCTTCGGCCCTTGCCGGGTCCGGGCAACGCCCAGCCTGGTTCTCCTTTTTCGCATTCGTACGACGGCGCCCGGAAGGTGACTTCCGGGCGCCGTCGTTTTTGGGCTGCCTCAGCCGAGAACGCCGAGGAACGCGAATAAGAGGACGATCGCCACGCCACAGGGCGGCACCAGGAGCAGGCGGTAGAACAGCCTGTTGCGTTCCCCCTCCTCGGCGACGCCTGCGAGCGCCAGCGCGCCCGCCGAGGAGAAGGGGGAGAAGCCGGTCATCGACGCGCACAGCATGATGATCGAGAACAGTAGAGTCGGGCTGGCGCCGCTCTGCGCCGAAAGGCCCGGGACGATCGGGTAGAGAGTGGGCATCACCACGCCGAGGGTGCTGGAGAAGAAGCTCATCATGCTGGAGGAGACGCCGGTGATGTAAGGCGCGGAGACCTGGGTGACGTGCTGGCCGAGCCACGCCGACAGGGCGTTGACGGTACCCGCCTTGACCGCGACCGAAATCAGCATACCGACACCGCAGATCAGGAAGATCACCGACCACGGCACCTTGGCGAGTGCGTCTTTTTCCTTAGCGAGACCGAGGATCGAGGCGATCACTGCGCCGAGGATGGCGAAGAAGGTGGCGTCCACATGCTTGGCAAGCCAGGCGATCACCGGCTGGCCGGGGACCATCGCGAGCAGGATGGGTGGCGCGACGATACCGCCGACGACCATCGTGATCAGCCACAGGGTCTTGCGCTGCTGCGGTGTGAAGGGCTGCGGCGGCTCGATGTCGCCGGTTTCCAGGCGGTAGCCCTTGAGCGCGACGTAGGCGGCGAGGAAGACCACGGTCTGCATCAGAAACGAGTCGATCAGAAGGGTGTGAGTGTAGGCGGCGGCGGTGGCAGTGTCGTAACCGGCCTGCTCAAAGATGCCCTGCGCTACCCGGCCGCCAAGGCTGATACTATCGAAGGTGGTCGCCATGCCGCCGCACACCAGCAGCACCGAGGCGAGTACCCGGCTCATGCCGGTGCGGCTCGCCACCGACATTACGAACGGCGCGAGGAATACATAGACCGCGTAATGTCCCGGGCCGATGCCGGAGATCGCCGCGACGATGGCATAGAGCGCGAACGGGATCAGTGCCGGAGATTTGCGCGCGGCGTAGACCGAGCGGTGCGCGACCTGCTCCATGGTGCCGTTGGAGATGGCGAAGCCGAAGAAGAAGGTAACGGCGAAAATGATGAAAAACAGATTGATCGGCCAGAACGAGATCAGCTGCTTGACGGTGATGTCCATCAGGCCGACGCCGATCAGATAGCTGAAGGCCATGGCAAGAAAGCCGATGTTGATGCTGAGAAAATAGCCGATGCCGATCGATATGATGATCGCGAGAATAATGAGGGCGGTGAGCATTTGGCGAGGGTCTCCTAGTTGCCGGGGCGTTTTGGTGCGGGGGTATCAGCCTGTCTGACGGAACAGCCAGGGAGTCCCGCGTCGCCGCCGAGCCTCGTAATCGCGGATACGCTCCTCTTCGAGCAGGGTGAGTTCGACGTCGTCGAGGCCGGTGAGCAGGCAATGCTTCTGGAACGCGTCGATCTCGAAGTTCCAGCCGTCGCCGGTGGCCGGCGCGCGGACGGTCTGCGACGTCAGGTCGATGTCGAGGTCGAAACCCTCGATCTCGCGGGTGCGGGCGAACAGTTCGTCGATCGTCTCGGGTGGCAGAGTCAGCGGCAAAATGCCGTTCTTGATGCAGTTGTTGCGGAAGATGTCGGCGAACGAGACGCCGACCAGGGCGCGGAAGCCGTAGTCCTCGATTGCCCAGACCGCGTGCTCCCGGCTCGATCCGCAGCCGAAGTTCTCGCGGCAGAGGAGAATGCTGGCACCAGCGTAACGCGGCAGGTTGAGCGGGAAATCGGGGTTGCGTGGTCGATTGGAGCAATCAGCGTCGGGCTCGCCGTCGTCGAGGTAACGCCAGCTGTCGAACAGGTTCTTGCCGAAGCCGGTGCGCTTGATCGACTTCATGAATTGCTTGGGGATGATCGCGTCGGTATCGACGTCGCGACGGTCCAGCGGCACGACTAGGCCGCTGACATGCTCGAATGCCTTCATCGCCTGTCTCCCTCGAATTCGCGGATGTCGACGAAGTGACCGGCGATCGCCGCCGCCGCCGCCATCGCCGGGCTGACGAGATGGGAGCGTCCACCTGCGCCTTGGCGCCCCTCGAAGTTGCGGTTGGAGGTCGAGGCGCAGCGTTCGCCGCGGCCGAGGCGGTCGTCGTTCATGCCGAGGCACATCGAACACCCGGCGTCGCGCCATTCGAACCCGGCATCGCGGAAGATCCGGTCCAGGCCTTCGCGCTCGGCGTCGGCCTTGACCTGCCCCGAGCCCGGAACCACCAGCGCCTGCCGGATGCCGTCGGCGACGCGGCGGCCGCGCACCACCGCGGCGGCGATCCGCAGGTCTTCGATGCGGGCGTTGGTGCATGAGCCGATGAAGATCTTGTCCGGGCGGATGTCGGTGATCGGCGTGCCGGGCGTGAGGTCCATGTAGGCGAGCGCGTCGCGGAACGCCGCGCGTCGAGTCGGATCGGCGAGGGTGTCGGGGTCGGGGACGACGCCGCTCACCGGGCTCGACATGTCCGGCGCGGTTCCCCAGGTGACGCGCGGCGCGATCTCCTCGGCGGCGAGCGAGATCTCGGCGTCGAAGACCGCACCAAGGTCGGAAACGAAGCCGCGCCAGTGGCGCTCGGCCTCCGGCCAATCGGCCTCCGTGGGTGCGTCGGGGCGGCCGCGCAGATAGGCGACGGTGGTGTCGTCGACGCCGATCAGGCCGATCCGCGCGCCGGATTCGATCGACATGTTGCAAAGCGTCATGCGCGCTTCCATCGACAGCGCCGCGATCGCCTCACCGGAGAATTCGAGCGCATGGCCGACGCCGCCCGAGGTGCCGATCCGGGCGATCACCGCAAGCGCGAGGTCCTTGCTGGAGACGTGCGTGCCGAGCTTGCCCGACACCGTAACGCGCATCGCCTTGAGCGGTGCCATCCGGAGGCACTGTGTGGCGAGAACGTGCTCGATCTCCGAGGTGCCGACGCCGAACGCGAGGGTGGCGAATGCGCCGTGGGTGCTGGTATGGGAATCGCCGCAGACCACCGTCATCCCCGGCTGGGTGATGCCGAGTTCGGGTGCGACGACGTGCAGGATGCCCTGGTGCGGATCGTTCATGCCGTAATGGCGGATGCCGAGCCGCGCGCAGTTGGCCGCGAGTGTCTCCACCTGCAGGCGCGCGAGCGGATCGGTGATGCCGCGCGCCCGCAGCGTGGTGGGGACGTTGTGGTCGGCGGTGGATACGATCGAGCCGGTGCGCCAGGGCTTCCGGCCGCGCAGCGTCAGGCTTTCGAATGCCTGAGGGCTGGTGACTTCGTTGATGAGGTGCAGGTCGACATAGATCAGCGCCGTGCCGTCGTCGGCCTCGGACACGACATGGGCGTCCCACAATTTCCGCAGCAAGGTTTTTGGTTGTGCCATGCGCTGCCTCCCGGTTTTGTGCAGGCATGGTCGGTCCAAACTTTCGGGTGGCAAAGCAATAAACCGCGATGCCGCCATCGCGGGAATCGATACCTGGAATTCCGCGGCACCGCCGTGCGCGAGGTCGGGTTTCAGCGAGTCGGCGCGGGTTCGCGGCGGTGGCGTAGTACCGGGTCCTGCCACGTTGCGGCGCCGCCGAGATGGTCGACCAGCAGGCGCGCCGCCGGGGTGAGATCGGCATAGCGGCGCACGCACATCTTGATCTCGCGGGCGGCCCAGGGATCCTCGAGGCCGATGACCGTCAGGTCGAGGCGCTGCGCGTGCTGCCGGGCGAGGTCCTCGGGCATCAGGCCGAGGCCCAGCCCGGCCTCCACCATCATCGCCAGGACGTCGTAGCTTGCCACGTTCATGCGCACCCGCAGCGGCCGGTCGGCTTCGGCGGCGGCGCGGGCCATCTGTACGCTCAGGCCGCTGTCGACGCGCATACCGATGTAGAAGTGATCGAGGGTTTCGATAAAGCGCACCGAGGCGTGGTCGCATAGTGTGTGGCCGACGGGAACCAGGAGCGCGAGGCGGTCGCGGCGGTAGTTCAGAATCTCGAGCGGCGCGCAGTGGTCGCCGACGGTGAAGATGCCGATGTCGGCGGCGTTCTCGGCCACCGCCCGCAGGGTGCGGGTGCTGACGTTTTCCTCAAGGTGGATGTTGACCAGCGGATATTGGGCGGTGAAGCGCTTGAGGTCCTGAGGCAGAAACTGCGAGAGCGAGGAGATGTTGGCATAAATCCGCACGTCGCCCTTCACGCCTTGGTTGAAGTCCTTCATCTGCAGGGGGATGTCGTCGAGTCCGCGCAACGCCCGGCGCGCGAGGCTGAGTAGGGCCAGCCCGGCGGCGGTGGGGACGACGCCGCGGTTGGTGCGGGTGAGCAGCACGGTATTGAGGGCCTGCTCCATCTCGCTCAGGCGTTTGCTCACGGCGGCGGCGGCAATATGTTCGGAATGCGCGACTGCGGTGATGCGCCCTTCCTCGACGGTGCGCACAAACAATCTCAGCGAAACTGGATCCATGTCCGATTCCCTGCAGTGGTGTTTTTCGAAGGCAGATCTGCGGCGTCAGCATACCTGCGTGCGTCCCTGTGGGACAGAGCGATGCGCGGGCGCATCTCCGGGCTCCCCGTCCGGGTAGGGGCGGTGCCGACGCTGGATCGATGCGCCGCGAGCCCGTATCATCGGACTTCCGCGATCGCCTGGAAGGAAGCTTACAATGTCCGATGCCATCGCCGTTCTGCTCGACATGGACGGCACGTTGATCGATTCCCGCGAGACCGTGATCGGCTGCGCGCGGGCGACGTTCCGCGATCTCGGGCACGAGTTGGACCCGAACGAGGATCTCGGGTGGATCGTCGGGCCGCCGCTGGTCGATACCTTCGGCGCGATCCTGGCGCGCTTCGGCGACGACCGGGTGGCCGAGGGGGTGTCGATATACCGCGAGCACTATGCGCGCCACATGGCCGACCCGAGCCCGGTGTTTCCGGGGTGGGATGGGGTGTTGGAGGCGATGGTCGCGGCGGGGTGGCGGCTGTTTCTCGCGACCTCGAAGGCGCTGCCGTTCGCGCGCGAAATCCTCGACAAGCACGGCCTGTCGTCGCAGTTCTCCGGGTTCTACGGAGCGGATTTGAACGACGGCGGCGCGGAGAAGCCGGAGCTGATCGCGCGCCTGCTGAAAACCGAGGGCCTCGACCCGGCGCGCGCGGTGATGGTCGGCGACCGCCGCTTCGATATCGCGGGCGCGCAGGCCAACCGGGTGCGGTCGCTGGGCGTGCTGTGGGGGTACGGCGGCCGCGAGGAACTGACCGCCGCGGGCGCGGACGGGCTCGTCGCCGCGCCCGCCGATCTCCCCGGTGCGGTTCGGGCGATGCTTCCCTAGTTCGCCCGGCAGGTCCGCTCGGGCCGCGCCTGATCCCAGACGAAGCGGGCGTCCTTGCCCTTGATCCAGAGGAACTTGCCGAAGTCGCCGTCGTAGCGCGCGCCGCTCGCGGTGCGGGTGGCGACGAACACCTCGGTGCGGTCGCCGAGTTCGACGCGCGCGGCGGGCAGCGGCCCGGCGTTGAAGAAGGTGGCGGTCACCTCGGCGGCGTCGTCGCAACGGAAGGCGACGGTCTCGCCCGGCGGGTCGAGGATCCAGCGCGCACGCAGGTAGGCGATGCGGCGCTCGTAGGCGTCGCGGACGCACGCGCGTTTGTCGTCGGCCTTCCAGCAGTCGTTGCGGCCCTTCACCCAGCCGTGCTGGTGCGCGCGCAGCAGCCGGACGGCCTCGGCCGCGCCGGTGTCGAGGCCTTTCGCCGCGCGCAGAGCGTCGGCGTAGGTGTTGGCGAGGTGGATGTCGAGGTTCATCAGCGCGCCGTCGCGGCAGACGATCCGCTCGGCGTCGTGGCTCGCCTTGGCGCAGTCGAAGCTCGGGCGCAGCGGATAGGGGTATTCGCCGATTTCCGGCGCGCGCGCCCAGCCGGAAATGCCGCCGCGCGCGACGCGGCACCAGCCCGGCGCCTGCGCCGCGCAGCCGAGGTTGCGCACCGGGCGGTCGTCGGGCGCGAGCACGCCGACGATCGTCGCGTCGGCGCGCGGTTCGGCCCGCACCGTCGCACCCGCCGACGCGCGGACGATGAAGGCGTCGGGGCCGTCGGCCTCGGCGGCGGCGGGCAGCGGCGCGAACGCGAGCGCCCAGAACAGGGCGAGCCAGGGTTTCATCGCATCAGCACCAGTTCCTCCGCCATCGTCGGGTGCAGCGCGACGGTGGCGTCGAACTGCGCCTTGGTGAGCTTCGCCTTCACCGCGATCGCGGCGGCCTGGAGGATTTCCGGCGCGTCCGGCCCGATCATGTGCAGGCCGAGGATTTCGTCGGTCATGGCGTCGACGACGAGCTTGTAGAGCGCGCGCTCCTCGCGCCCGGCGAGGACGTTCTTCATCGGGCGGAAGTCGGCGGTGTAGACCTTGACCATGCCGTGGCGCTCGCGCGCCTCCGCCTCGGTGAGGCCGACGGCGGCGATCGGCGGGTGGCTGAACACCGCCGAGGGAATGCAGCCGTAGTCGACGTGCGCGGGCGCGTCGCCGAAC
>QKGW01000483.1 GCA_003250275.1 Alphaproteobacteria bacterium | reverse complement strand
GCCGCCGAACGCGGGATGATTCCGGTCCCGGTCTACGTCTCGCCGAGTTTCGCGCCGGATCCGATCGAGGCGCGCGCGCTCGCGCCGCTCGCCAAGCATTGGCGCATCGAGCAGCAGTTCTTCGACCTCGGCGACGGACCGCTCGATCTCGACTATCCGTTCCTCATGGGGCTCGGTAACGACCTCCGCCCGCCGCAGGCGATCGACCGCATCCATGGCGCGGGCGACCTCGGCGTGGTGTTCTTCGAGCATCGCACGATCGCGCCCGAGGACATCGCCTTCGCCCGCGAACGCTACGCCGGGATCGTCGCGGGATCGTCGTGGAACGCCGAGGTCCTCGCCGACCTCGGCTTCGCCAACGTCGTCAACTGCCCGCAGGGCGTTGACCTCACGCGTTTCCACCCGGCGCCGCGCGCGGGCGCGCTCGGCGATCGTTTCGTGATCTTCTCCGGCGGCAAGCTCGAATTCCGCAAGGGCCAGGACATCGTCGTCGAGGCGTTCCGCCGTTTCCACGCGCGTCATCCCGAGGCGCTGCTGGTCACCGCGTGGAACAACCACTGGGACCTTTCGGTCGCGAGCCTCGCGCGCTCGCCGCACGGCGTCGGCAAGCCGGTGCGCGACGCCAACGGCAAGTGGGACATCGCGGGTTGGCTCGCGGCACAGGGCATTCCGCGCGACGCGGTGCTCGACCTCGGCGAGGTGCCGCACGGCGCGATGCCGCGGCTCCTGCGCGAGTGCGACGTCGGCCTGTTTCCCAACCGCTGCGAAGGCGGCACCAATCTCGTCGCGATGGAGTGCATGGCCTGCGGCGTGCCCGCGATTCTCTCCGCCAACACCGGCCACCGCGACCTTCTCACGCGGCCCGGCGCGGCGCTCGCGCTCGAACGCCAAGGCGCGGTCGCGCCCGCGGCGGGCGATCCGCCCGGCTTCCTCGCCGACTGGGGCGAGAGCGATCCCGACGAACTCGTCGACCGTCTCGAATGGGTGCACGGCCACCGCGCCGAGGCGGCGCGGGTCGGCGCGGCGGGGGCGGCGTTCCTCGCCGAATGGGGCTGGCCCGCGCAGATCGACGCGCTATTCGCCGCCCTTGGGTGGGATTGAGAACCCATCGAGCGCGGCGGCGATCTCGCCGACCACCGGCCCCCATTCCCCGAGTTCGCGCTGGCGGAACAGGCGCGCGGAAGCGTACCACGGCGTCGTCGCGCCGGCGGCGCCCCAGCGCCAGTCGGGCTCGGCGGCGATCAGCAGCCAGGTCGGCGTGCCGAGGGTGGCGGCGAGGTGGGCGACGGCGGTGTCGACCGCGACGACGAGGTCGCACGACGCGATCAGCCGCGCGGTGGCGGCGAAGTCGGGGAGGTGCGGCGGCGGCGGCGCGCCCTCGGGCGCGGGACCGGGCTGCAGGCTCACCCAGTCGATTTCGGGACGCCCGGCGACGAGCGGCGCGAGGCTGCTCCAGTGCATCGAACGCCAGCGGTCGTTGTCGTGGCGCGGGTTGCCCGCCCAGGCGATGCCGACGCGCGGGCGGCGGCCGCGGCGCGGCGGCAGGTCGGCGCGGATCGCGGCGATGCCGGCGGCGAAGGCGGGCGAGGCGGCGGGTTCGGCGGCGTCGCGCGGGTTGGCGAGGCCCAGGCGGTGCGGCAGGCTGAACAGCGGCGCCCAGCCGTCGGCGGTGATCGCGTCGGCCTCGGCGAGGTCGACGGCGTCGACCTGAGGCAGCAGGTCGCGCACCAGGCCGACCAGCCCCTCGTGCACCGCGACCGTCGGGCGGCAGCCGCGCGCGAGCAGCTCGGGCAGGTAGCGCAGGCATTGGATCGCGTCGCCGTGGCCCTGCTCGGCGACGAGCAGCAGGTGCGCGGGCGGCGCGCCCCAGAACCATTCGAGCAGGCCGGGCGTCACCGGCGGGCCCATGCCCGCGTCGCGCCGCGATTCCCACGCGGCGAAGCCTTCCGCCCAGCGCCCCATCAGGAACAGCACGTGCGAGCGGTTCCA
>QKGW01000190.1 GCA_003250275.1 Alphaproteobacteria bacterium | reverse complement strand
CGCGCGGCGGCGTCGGTGATCGGCTTCTCGGTCTCGATGTTGACGTACTCGGCGTGGCCGATGAAGGTCGGCACGCGGCAGCAGTTGGCGTGGACCTTGATGTCCGGGTCGAGAATCTTGTTGGTCTCGACGGCCATCTTCCACTCTTCCTTGGTCGCGCCGTCGTCCATGAACACGTCGATGTGCGGGATCACGTTGAACGCGATCTGCTTGGTGAACTTCTTCTGGGTCTTGGTGAACGGCTCGTTCATGTAGATGCCGCGGGTCTGGTTGAACAGCTCGTCCATCGCATCCTTGCCGCCGCCCGACACCGACTGGTAGGTCGACACCACGACGCGCTTGATCCCGAAGGCGTCGTGCAGCGGCTTGAGCGCCACGACCATCTGGATCGTCGAGCAGTTCGGGTTGGCGATGATGCCGCGCTTCTTGTAGCCCGCGACCGCGTGCGGATTGACTTCCGGCACCACCAGCGGAACGTCCGGCTCCATGCGGAAGTGGGAGGTGTTGTCGATCACCACGCAGCCCTGCGAAGCGGCGCGCGGCGCGAACACCTTGGACACCGACGCCCCCGGCGAGGAGAGCGCGATGTCGATGCCGGTGAAATCGAAAGTGTCCAGGTCTTTGACCTTCAGCACGGTGTCCTCGCCGAAGGAGATCTCAGTCCCCGCCGAGCGCTTCGACGCCACGGCAAAGACTTCATCCACCGGAAAGTTCCGTTCCGCGAGAATGCTCAGCATCTCGCGGCCGACGTTACCCGTCGCGCCGACGACTGCAACCTTGTAGCCCATTTCGATTCCCGTTCAGTGAGCTGGAGGGGAAGGCCCCCGCGGCCTTCCCTGTCAAGTTTTCGTAGCGTAACCAAACCACCGGTCCGCGCAAGCGAAACCGGAGGTTTTCGGCGGCTTTTAAGCCTCCGCGAGATATTTCAGCACAGCGTCGCCCATGCCCTTGGTGCCGACCTTGGTCGCGCCCGGCTGCATGATGTCGCCGGTGCGGAAGCCCGCGGCGAGCGCCGCCTTGACCGCGCCTTCGAGCTTGTCGGCGGCGGCGTCGAGATCGAAGGAATAGCGCAGCATCATCGCGAGCGAGAGAATCATCGCGAGCGGGTTGGCGAGGTCCTGGCCGGCGATGTCGGGCGCGGAACCGTGCACCGGCTCGTAGAGCGCGTTGCGCTTACCGTTGGCGTCCGCCGCGCCGAGGCTGGCGGAGGGCAGCATCCCGAGCGAGCCGGTGAGCATCGCGGCGCAGTCGGAGAGGATGTCGCCGAACATGTTGGTGGTGACCATCACGTCGAACTGCTTCGGGTTGCGCACCAACTGCATCGCGGCGTTGTCGACGTAGAGGTGCGAGAGCGCGACCTCCGGATAGTCCTTCGCCACCACTTCCATTTCCTCGCGCCAGAGGATCGTCGATTCGAGGACGTTGGCCTTGTCGACGGAGGTGACCTTCTTGCCGCGCTTCATCGCAAGATCGAAGGCGACCTGGCCGATGCGGCGGATTTCCGGGGTGGTGTAGACCAGGGTGTTGTAGCCCTTGCGGTCGCCGTTCGGCAGGGTTTCGATGCCGCGCGGCTGGCCGAAGTAGATGCCGCCGGTGAGCTCGCGCACGATCATCACGTCGAGCCCGGCGACCACCTCGTGCTTGAGCGTCGAGGCTTCGGCGAGTTCGGCGAACACCAGCGCCGGGCGCAGGTTGGCGAACAGGCCCATGTCCTTGCGGATGCGCAGGAGGCCGCGCTCGGGCTTCTTGTCGAACGGCACGTCGTCCCACTTCGGGCCGCCGACCGCGCCCATCAGCACCGCATCGCAGGCGAGGCAGTCGGCGACGGTCTCGTCGGTGAGCGGCACGCCGAACTTGTCGATCGAAGCGCCGCCGATCAGGCCCTCGCGCAGGTCGAAGGACGCAACGCCCGCCGTGTCCATCCATTCGATGATGCGCACCACCTGGGCCATCACCTCCTGACCGATCCCGTCGCCGGGGAGCAGCATCACCGTCTTCTTCGCCATCGTTCGAAAGCCTTTCGTTGCGTCGTTCCGTAATCGGGGGACCGATTATTCCGCTCCCGCCCGAAAACGCCAGGAAAAACCGCGCCGCACCACCAACGAAAAAGGCCGGGGGACGCCCGGCCTTTTCGGATTTCTCGGCGCGGGAGATCAGACCCAGGGCTGCTCGGTCTTGCGGGCAGTCTCGTAAGTGTCGATCTTCGGCTTCTTCTCGAGGGTGAGGCCGATGTCGTCGAGGCCGTTGAGCAGGCAGTGACGGCGGAACGCGTCGGTCGAGAACGGCACCTTCTCGCCGTCGGGCATCTGGATTTCCTGCGCCTGGAGGTCGACGGTGAAGGTGGCGTTGGCGCCGTTCTCCGCGGCCTTCATCAGCTTGTCGCAGATCTCCTGCGGCAGCTTGATCGGCAGGATGCCGTTCTTGAAGCAGTTGTTGTAGAAGATGTCGGCGAAGCTCGGCGCGATCACGCAGCGGATGCCGAAGTCGAGGATCGACCACGGCGCGTGCTCGCGCGACGAACCGCAACCGAAGTTCGCGCCCGAAACGAGGATCTTGGCGTTGCGGTAGGCCGCCTTGTTCAGCACGAACTCGGGGTTTTCCTTGCCCGCGTCGTCGTAGCGCATCTCGAAGAACAGGCTCTTGCCGAGGCCGGTGCGCTTGATCGTCTTGAGGAACTGCTTCGGGATGATCATGTCGGTGTCGACGTTGATCATCGGCAGGGGGGCGGCAACGCCGGTGAGGACTTCGAACTTATCCATGGTCTCTAACCCCCTTACGCCTGGAACTTACGCACGTCGGTGAGATAGCCGGTGATCGCCGAAGCGGCAGCGATCTCGGGGCTGACGAGGTGGGTGCGGCCGCCGCGGCCCTGACGGCCCTCGAAATTGCGGTTCGAGGTCGAGGCGCAGCGTTCGCCGGGCTCGAGCTTGTCGGCGTTCATCGCGAGGCACATCGAGCAACCCGGCTCGCGCCATTCGAAGCCCGCCTCGCGGAACACCGCGTCGAGCCCCTCGGCCTCGGCCTGCTTCTTCACCAGGCCGGAGCCCGGCACCACCATCGCCTTGACCGACGGATCGACCTTGCGGCCCTTCGCCACCGCGGCGGCGGCGCGCAGGTCCTCGATCCGGCCGTTGGTGCACGAGCCGATGAACACGCGGTCGATCTTCACCTCTTCGATCTTCTGACCGGCGGTGAGGCCCATGTATTCGAGGCTGCGGCGCATCGCCTTGGCCTTGCCTTCGTCGTCGGCGTCGTCCGGGTTCGGCACCGCGCCGGTGATCGGCACCACGTCCTCGGGGCTGGTGCCCCAGGTGACCTGCGGGATGATCTCGGCGGCGTCGATGACGATCTCGGTGTCGAACTTCGCGCCTTCGTCGGTGACGAGGGTGCTCCAGTAGGCCACCGCCTTGTCCCAGTCGGCGCCTTGCGGCGCCATCGGGCGGCCCTTGATGTAGGCGAAGGTGGTTTCGTCGGGGGCGATCAGGCCGGCGCGCGCGCCGCCCTCGATCGACATGTTGCAGATCGTCATCCGCCCTTCCATCGAGAGGTTGCGGATCGCCTCGCCCGCGTACTCGATGACGTAGCCGGTGCCGCCCGCGGTGCCGATCGTGCCGATGATCTTGAGCACGATGTCCTTGGCGGTCGCGCCCGCGGGGAGCTTGCCCTCGACGCGGATGCGCATGTTCTTGGCGGGCGCCTGCACCAGGGTCTGGGTCGCGAGCACGTGTTCGACCTCGGAGGTACCGATGCCGAACGCGAGGCTGCCGAACGCGCCGTGGGTCGAGGTGTGGCTGTCGCCGCAGACGATGGTCATGCCCGGCAGGGTGAAGCCCTGCTCCGGCCCGACGATGTGGACGATGCCCTGGCGGTCGTCCGACATGCCGAACACGCGGATGCCGAACGCCTTGCCGTTGGCTTCGAGGGTATCGACCTGGGTGCGCGATTCCGGATCGGCGATGCCCTTCGAGCGGTCGGTGGTGGGAACGTTGTGGTCCGCCACCGCGAGCGTCTGCATCGGGCGGTGAACCTTGCGGCCGGCGAGTGCGAGTCCCTCGAACGCCTGCGGGCTGGTGACTTCGTGAACCAGATGGCGGTCGATATAGATCAGGCAGGTGCCGTCTTCCTGGCGGTCGACCAGGTGACTGGCCCAGATCTTGTCGAAGAGGGTACGCGGCTCGGTCATAAGATTAACGCTCCCGTGGGCACATGAGCAATTTTCCGGCCTTGGCCGGGCGGACAAAGAAATATACGCGCGATCCGCCGAAAGCCAAGGGCCTTCGGCGGCGCGCGGTCATGTCCGTGATCGCCGGGCGGGGAGCCCGGCGGGGGCGAAGCTTACGCCTCGCCGCTCTCGGCGCGGGCGCGCGCCTTGAGAAGCGCCGCCTTGTCCTCGGCGATGCGGGCCGCACGGCCACGCAGGGCGCGGAGGTAGTAGAGCTTCGCGCGGCGCACCTTACCGATGCGGGTCACCTCGATCTGCGCCACGTTCGGCGAGTAGAGCGGGAACACGCGCTCGACGCCTTCGCCGAAGGAGATCTTGCGCACGGTGAACGAGGAGTTCAGACCGGCGTTGCGGCGGGCGATGCACACGCCCTCGTAGACCTGGATACGCTCGCGGGTGCCTTCGACCACCTTGGTGTGGACGCGAAGGGTGTCGCCCGGCTTGAAGGCCGGCACGGGGCGCCCGTCGGTGAGCTTCGCAATCTGTTCCGCTTCGAGCGTTTCGATGATGTTCATGACCTATTCCTCTTTCTTCCGTCCCTGGGACGCCTGGTAGGCTTCCCAAAGGTCGGGTCGCCTGATTCGCGTTGTTTCCTCGGCCTTGCTCCGCCGCCACTTGGCAATTTCCGCGTGGTGGCCGGAGTTCAGCACATCCGGCACGGGCCTTCCGGCCCAAATCTGCGGGCGCGTGTACTGGGGGTACTCCAGCAGTCCGCGCTCGAAACTCTCTTCGTCGAGCGATTGGGCCTGGCCCATCACGCCCGGCAGCAACCGCACCACCGCATCGAGCAGTACCGTTGCCGGCAATTCCCCGCCGGAAAGCACGAAATCTCCGAGGCTGACTTCCTCGATCTCGTGGGCTTCCAGCAGCCGTTCGTCGACGCCCTCGAACCGGCCGCACAACAGCGTGGCACCCGGTCCGGCGGCCAGTTCCCGGACCCGATCCTGGTCCAGTCGCCGACCGCGCGGCGTGAAGTAGATCAGCGGACCGGCGCGGTCGCCCGCCTGCTCGCGCGCCGCGACGATCGCCCGGTCGAGCACGTCCGGGCGCATCACCATGCCCGGACCGCCGCCGAAGGGCGTGTCGTCGACGGTGCCGTGGCGATCGAGGGCGTAGTCGCGCAGATTGTGCGCGGCCAGTTCCCAGATGCCCTTTTCGAGCGCCCGTCCCGCCAGCGAAAACCCGAGCGCGCCCGGAAACATGCCGGGGAAGATGGTGAGCACGCTGGCGAGCCAGCCGGGCTTCCTCTCCCCGTCGTTCCCCTCCGCGATCGGAAGGTCCGCCGTCGTCATCCTTCGTCTCCCACCGGCTTCCTGCCGTCGTCGATCAGCCCCTCGGGCATCTCCACGACGATCTTTCCGCCGGGCACGTCCACCACCGGCACCACCGCCTTGGTGAACGGAACCGTTACCAGCTTGCCGTCGCCGCCGCGGATGTCGATCACATCCCCGGCGCCATGGTCGAACACCGCCACCACCGTGCCGAGCGGGGTTCCCGCCCGGTTTTCCACCGCCAACCCGATCAGGTCGGCGTGGTAGAAGGTGTCCTCGTCCTCGGGCGCGGGCAGCCGCGCGCGATCGATGTAGAGTTCGGTGCCCTTGAGCACCTCGGCGGCGTTGCGGTCCGCAATGCCCTTCACCGAGGCGATCACCACACCCTTCGCCAGGCCCCGCACCGCGATCTCGTAGGTACGGCCGAGCTTGTCGACGAGTGCGCCATAGGCGCCGACGTCTTCGGGCTCGGCGGTGAACGCCTTGATCCGAACCTGGCCGCGGACCCCCTGGGGGCCGACGATCACGCCGAGGCAGACCCGGCTCGCGACATCCGTCACCGCTTATGCCCCGCTTCGGCTCAGCCCTCGGCCGCAGCCGCTTCGGCGGCCTTCGCCTTCTCGGCGGCGCGGTCCTGCGCCTTCTTCTTCGGCGCGGACTTCTTCGGCTGCTCGCTGATTTCCGGAGCCGCGATCACGCCGGCCTGGCCGAGGAAACGCGCGACGCGATCGGACGGCTGGGCGCCGACGCCGAGCCAGTACTTCACGCGCTCTTCCTTGAGGATCAGACGATCGGCATGGTCCTTCGGCAGCATCGGGTCGTAGGAGCCGACGCGCTCGATGAAGCGGCCGTCACGCGGGGCGCGCGAGTCCGCCACGACGATGCGATAGAACGGACGCGCCTTGGCGCCACCGCGAGTGAGACGAATACGAAGCATGTTCGCTTTTACCCTTCGTTCCTGTGTGCAACTTCCCGTCCCGGCTCCGCCGGAACGATCCCTTGGACGGCGAGCCGTCCGAACTCTTACTTCAACTTGAACCCGCCGGGGAAACCCGGGGGCAAACCACCGCCCATGCCCGGGGGCAGTCCGCCGCCGCCCAGGCCCGGAGGCATCCCGCCGCCGAACCCCGGGGGCATCCCGCCCTTCTTTCCGAGCTTCTTCATCTGCTTCATCATCTGCGCCATCTGCTCGAACTGCTTGAGCAGCTTGTTGACGTCCTGCACCGAGGTGCCCGAACCGGCGGCGATGCGCTTCTTGCGCGACGCCTTGATCAGCTCCGGGTGGTGGCGCTCCTTGGACGTCATCGACAGGATGATCGCTTCCTGACGCTTGATCACGCCGTCGTCGATGTTCGCGGCGGCGATCTGCTTCTTCATCTTGGCGACGCCGGGGAGCATCCCGAGGAGCCCCTTCACGTCGCCCATCTTCTTGATCTGCTGGAGCTGGCCGAGCATGTCGGTGAGGTCGAACTTGCCCGCGAGCATCTTCTTCGCGAGCTTCTCCGCCTCGTCGGCCTGGAAATTCTCGGCGGCCTTCTCGACCAGCGAGACCACGTCGCCCATGCCGAGGATGCGGCTGGCGATGCGGTCGGGGTGGAAGACCTCGAGCTTGTCGAGCTTTTCGCCCGCGCCGAGGAACTTGATCGGGCTGCCGGTGACCGCGCGCATCGAAAGCGCGCCGCCGCCGCGCGCGTCGCCGTCGATGCGGGTCAGCACGATGCCGGTGATGCCGACCTTCTCGTTGAACTCGCGCGCCAGCGTCACCGCGTCCTGGCCGGTCATCGCGTCGACGACGAGCAGGGTTTCGTGCGGCTTGGCGATGTCGCGGACCTTCGCCACCTCGTCCATCAGCTCGGCGTCGATGTGCAGACGGCCGGCGGTATCGAGGATGACGACGTCGTAGCCTTCCTTGCGGGCGGTCTCCATCGCGCGTTTGGCGATCGCCACCGGCATCTCGCCCGGCACGATCGGCAGAGCGCCGACGCCCGCCTGCTTGGCGAGCTGGGCGAGCTGCTCCTGCGCGGCGGGACGGTAGACGTCGAGCGAGGCGAGGAGGACCTTCTTGCGCTCCTTGTCCTTGAGGCGGAGCGCGATCTTGCCCGAGGTGGTGGTCTTGCCCGAGCCCTGCAGGCCGACCATCAGGATCGGCACCGGCGGCACCGCCTTCAAGTCGAGCTCGGTGGCGTCGGA
>QKGW01000591.1 GCA_003250275.1 Alphaproteobacteria bacterium | reverse complement strand
GCAGGAAGCGGCGGGGGGCGGAAACGGTCGGGGTTCGGGCCATCGGTCTCCTCATCCGTCGGGATGGTCGAGGCAGCGGCGCAGCCGGGTGAGCGCGCGGATCACGGTGTCCTCGTCGTGGACGAGGGCGATGCGGACGTAGGCGTGGCCGGGGTTGCCCCCGGGCGCGGCGGGATCGTCGGCGGCGAGGTAGCGGCCGGGCACGACGCGGATGCCGCACTCCTGCCAGAACCGTTTGGTCATCGCCTCGCCGTCGCCGACGTCGAGCCAGAGGAAGAAGCCGCCCTGGGGCCGCACGTAGCCGGGGTAGCCCGCGAAGATGCGGTCGGCGGCGGCGACGAGGCGGGCGTAGTGCGCGCGGTTGGCGGCGGCGTGGGCGTCGTCGTCCCACAGCGCCACCGCGGCGGCGGCGAGCGGCATCGGCATCTGCACCGAGGCGTAGGAACGCAGCTTGAGGAACGCCTTGAGGATCGCGGCGTCGCCGGCGACGAAGCCGGAGCGCAGGCCGGGCACGCTCGACCGCTTCGAGAGCGAATGGAAGACCACGACGTTGGCGAACGGGTCCTCGCCCGGCGCGCTTGCGGCGAGCGCGGCATTGAGGCCCGAGGGCGGCGCGTCGCCGAAGTAGAGCTCGCAATAGCATTCGTCGCAGGCGAGCACGAAGTCGTGGCGGCGCGCGAGGCGCACGAGGTCGGTGAGGCGTTCGAGGTCGGCCTGTGCGCCCTCGGGGTTCGACGGCGAGCAGAAGATCGCGAGCGCGGTGCGCGCGAGGATCGCGGGGTCGACCGCGGCGTAGTCGGGGAGGTAGCCGGTCGCGGCGGTGGCGGGCACCAGCACCGCCTCGGCGCCCGCCATCTCGGCGGCGGCGCGGTAGACCTGATAGTAGGGATTCGGCATCAGCACCACGGCGCGGCCGCCGGCCTTCTCCGGCGGCACCATGGTCTGGGCGAAGAGATAGAGCGCCTCGCGCGAGCCGGTGGCGGAGAGGACGTGGCGGTCGGGGTCGACCGAACCCGCGGGTAGGCCGAAGCGGCGCGTCAGCCAGCGCGCGGCGGCGGCGCGCAGCTCGGGCGTGCCCTCGTTCGGCGGATAGCGGTTCCACAGGTGGGCGTGCGCGGCGACGGCTTCGGCGACGATCGGCGGCGGCGGCAGCTGCGGCTCGCCGATCGACATCGCGAGCGGGGTTTCGACCTGCGGCACGATCGGGCCGAGAAGTTCGCGCAGACGGACGAACGCGCTGCCGGGCAGGCGGTCGAGAGCGGGGTTGACCATGGTTTTCCTTGCCGATTCCGGCCGAGAACAAGACATGAATATCGTATAGCGGAAAAACCCCGGCGCCGCAAAACGTCGCCGGGGTTTTTTCGAGTCGCCGCGGATGCGGTCAGTGCGGGTAGAACGCCCGCGTCCAGTCGTAGAGCAGCTCCGGCGGCAGCGCGAAGAGCAGGCCGAGCGCCGCGAGCGGGATGATCGTGCCGATGCTGCGCACCATCCAGCGGATCGAGGCGTCGTCCGGGGTGAGCAGGAACCAGTTGATCACCGGCAGCGCGACGCACGAGATCAGGAGGCCGGTCTCGCCGAGGCCGATGCCGTTGATCGCGAACACCGGCGGGATTTCGAGCCCGGTGATCGGCGCGGTGCGGAAGTAGATCAGCCGCACGAAGAACAGCAGGAACAGGAACAGGCTGATGTAGAGCCCGATCTTGCGCTTCGAGTTGGTGAGGCGTCGGCGCGGCGCGGTGCGCGAGGTGAGGTACTCGACCTCCTCGTCGCTGAGTTCCTTCTCGACGGGCGACGTGCCGAACATCCCTTTCGGGTCCTGGAACGGCAGTTCCATCTCGTTCTCGGGCTTCTCGTCGTCACGACGGGTCATGGCGAGCCTCCATGTGCTGCGGCAGCGAAGGCGTATAGCGCGCGCGGCGGCGGCTGTCAAAACCGTCGACAGAAAAATGGCCCGGTGGCGTGCCACCGGGCCGGAGTCTCGGGAGGAACAAACACTGATACTCAGGAAACCAAACCATCCCCGCAAACTGGGACGATCCGTCCAACGGGCTCAAAGGGGGCGGGCGCCTCCGCTGTGAGCCTGTGGCCTCAGCACCTGTGTACCTTGAATGCATCCCCCGTGCCATGTCAGACATGGGAATTTTTTATGAACGATTTCAGTCTGCTATCAAAAACTGCGGAAAACCGGGATTCGATCGGCTAAACTCGCCTGCATCAAAAATCGCCCAACCGTCAGCACTGCTGACTAATTTTTGTGCGAACCCCGTCTTTGCCTGTTTCACAGGCGGGCCGGCGCGCGCATCCGGGGGGAAGCGCGATGATCGCGGCAAGGCGTTGGTTGCGTTGGCCGATGGTGCATCTCGGCGGGCATCGCCCGGCCTTCACGGCGTCTCCCGAAGGGCGGCCCGACATCGGCTTTCTCGCCGACGATTCCCGGCATTTCGATCTGTTCGCCCGTTGGCTGTACGCGGAGTGGAGCCAACCGCGCGGCGAAACCTTTGAAAACCGGCAGATTTCCCTGCGCGGCCAGATGCACGTCGATCGCTTGCCGATTGCACTCACCGCCTATTGGGAAGGCAATCCGGCGGGGATCGTCAGCCTCCGCCGCACCGACCTGCACACCCGCGCCCACGTCGGACCGTGGCTTTCGGCGCTGCTCGTCGACCCCGCGTACCGGCATCTCGGAGTCGGCCGCGACCTCGTCGCCGCCACGCTCGCGCTCGCCGGATGGCTCGGCTATCCCGAGGTGTGGCTGTTCACCCCCGACCGGCGGAGCTTCTACGAGGAATTGGGGTGGGAGCGGGTCGAACCGCTGGCGGCGGAGCTGCGGCAGACGCCGGTGCCCGACGTCTTCCGCCACGCCACCTGGATCACGGATGGCGACGTTCGCGCGGCGGGAAGCGGCGCGCTTCCTCAACGAGCATGATCGGCACGCCGTCGCGAATCGGGTAGGCGATGCCCAGGGCGTCGTTGATCAGTTCGCCCGCCTCGCGGTCGTAGCGCAGCGGCAGCTTCGACATCGGGCAGACGAGGAGCGAAAGCAGGGTCGGATCGGCTTCGGGCATGGGGCCTCCGGGGGCGGTCATTGCGGCGCGTCGCCGGACGGACCGCCGACCGCGCCCATTTCCATCAGCGCGCGGAGCGCGGCGTAGCGGCGCTCAAGGGTGGCGGCTTCGAGCAGCGCCTGCTTTTCCGGCGCCTCGAACGGCAGCGCCATCGAGAGGGTGACGATCAGCGACGGCAGCGACAGCGAGTCGAGCGCGCGCACGTCGATATCGAGGGCGTGCGCCTCGACGTAGCGCTTGAGGGTTGCGATCAGCGCCTCGCGCGAGGCGTCGATCGAGCCGCCGCCGGGCACCGCGACGTCCTCGCGGAACGGCGCGTAATCGACGCGTAGGCGGCGGAAGCCGTCCTCCGGTTCCTCCTCGCCGAGCACGCGGAAGCGGCAGACCCCGAGCAGGACGATGAACATCTGCCGCGCGTCGGTCTCGGAGAAGTGCACGATGCGCCCGAGGGTGCCGACCGAGTAGAGCGGCGGCGCGTCGCCCGCGGCCTCCTCGTCGATCGGCTGGATCATCCCGAACAGGCGGTTGCCGGTGAGCGCCGCCTGCACCAGCGCGAGATAGCGGGGTTCGAAGACGTTGAGCGGCAGGCGCCCGCCGGGCAGCACGATCACCTGGCTCAGCGGAAATACCGGCAGGACTTCCGGCAGGTCTTCGTAGCGCGTCGTGAACGGATCCTTCGACATGCGTCCCCCTGCGTCGCCGCGGCGCGGCGCCTCGCTCAGACCATCAACATCATCTGCAACTGGCGGCGGCCCGACTTGCCGATCGGATCGGCGGGGCCGAGCGCCTCGAGAATCTTGATCAGCCGCTTGCGCGCGCCGTCGTCGTTCCAGCTGCGGTCGCGCGCGACGATCTCGAGCAGCTCCTTGATCGCGGTGGCGGCGTCGCCCTGGGCGTAGGCGGCCATCGCGAGGTTGAAGCGCGCCTCGTGGTCGTCCGGGTTCTCGGCGAGGTTGGCGATCGCGAGCGGCACGTCGATGTCGGTCCCCTCGGCGGCGAGGTCGAGGGTCGCGGCGACGGCGGCGATCTCGGGGTTCTTCTTCAGGTCGTCGGGCAGCTGCGCGAGGATCGTCTTGGCCTGGTCGAAGCGCCCGGCGGCCATGTTGCAGCGCATGAACCCGGCGATCGCGCCCGGATTGCCCGGCGCGGCCTGGAGGATCTGCTGGTACATCTGGATCGCCTGGGCGAGCTGGCCGTCGGTGAGCGCGGTGCGCGCGGTTTCGAGCATCGCGTCGATCTGCGCGTTGAGGCGGGCATCGTTGGTCAGCGCGCCGAGGAACGACTTCACCTCGGCTTCCGCCGGCGCGCCCTGGATCATGTCGACCGGGCGGCCGTCCTTGATCGCGAAGATCGCCGGCACCGAGCGCACCTGCATCTGCTGGGCGAGCTGCGGGTTCTCGTCGACGTTGATCGTCACCATGCGCACGCGGCCGCCCATGGTGCGCACCTGGCGCTCGACCATCTGCAGGGTCTGCTGGCACTGCGGGCTGCGCGGAGACCAGAATTCGACCACCACCGGGACCTGCATCGAGGTATCGATGACGTCTTGCATGAAGTTCTGGGTGTTGGACGCCTTGACCAGATCCTGGCCGCCTGCGCCGCCCTGGGCCGCCGCGCCGTCACCGAAAAGAAAGTCCATGTCCCTCGCCCGCGATGGTTCAAAAAAATCGTCCGGATTCTCCCGGTTCGCCCCTCAAAATGGAGCTTTCAGGCTGGCTAGGCAAGCCTTAACGGGGTTTTCCCGGGCCTCCGCGCGGGGCGAATTTTTTTGTTGCATTCGGTCGAAAGCCCGATATATTCGCGGGCCTTGGCGACGCCGATCAACACGGCAAGCCAGCGGAGCGCGGGCGTAGCTCAGGGGTAGAGCACAACCTTGCCAAGGTTGGGGTCGAGGGTTCGAATCCCTTCGCCCGCTCCATTCTCCCTCCGGGGAGATCGCGGAAAAGGCCGGACGGAAACGTCCGGCCTTTCGTGTTTTCCGGCCTCAGAACTTCGGTTTGGCGGTGGGCGGCCCGCCGGTCGCGGCGGCGGCTTCGGCCTTCATCCAGGCGTCGACGTCGAGCTCCGCCTGCGCCGCCTGGGCGACGTCGACCATTCGCCCGGAGGCGGCGAACACCGGATCGTAGGTCAGCGAATAGACCAGCAGCGGCGCGCAGGCCGAGGGATCGGCGGTGGCGGAGATCTGCTGCAGCATCGGCCTGTCGGTGGAGAGGCGCTCGGGTTTCGGGTGGCAGCCCGCGCCCTGGCCCTTCCACACCATGTTGAGGCGGGTGTCGCTGCCGCCGAGGGTGTCGGTGGTTTCGGCGTCGGGCGGACCGTACTTCTCGATCAAGAGCGCGCGGTATTCGGCGCGCGGGCGGCTGCGCGACTTGTCGCGTTCGTAGCGCTCCGCCGCGATCATCCCGCCGCCCTTGGGGTTGGGCGGGAACACCGCGACGAGCCGGAGATCGCCGCCGTAGATCTGCCCGCCGACGGCGCGCACGAACGGATCGCTGGCGATGCTCTTGCCGCCGGCGAGGCGGAAGCGGTGCTGCGCGCGCGCGGTTTCCACCTTCATCCGCGAATCGTAGGCGGCGATCGTTTCCGCGGCCTTCTCCGGCGTCATGCCGAAGCGCAGCCCGCCGATGTCGAAGCCGTCGGCGGGCATTTCCGCGTGCGCGGCGAGGGGAACGAGACACGAAACCAACAGCATCAGCGAGCGCGTCATCGGCGGTCTCCTGGCTTGCCGGGGGTGGGGGTCAGCGTTTGACCAGGCGTGCGCCGATCGGGTCGGTGAGCGAGCCGTCCTTCTGGCGTTTCAACGCCATCGTCGCGCCGAGCTTCTCGTTGAGAACGATGCGGACGGCGCCGTCCTCGACGGTGTAGGCGAAGGTGCCCTTGGTGCCGAACGGCGTCGCGATCGTCACCTTGCCGTCGTCGAAGGTGTAGGTGTTGTTGGGGTTCTTTTCGTCGGCGTAGGTGCCTTCGACACCGTCGCCGCACGCCGCAAGCAGCAGCACCAGCGCCGCCGCGCTCCATCGCAATTGCCGCATCGCCTGTCTCCGGTGAGGGGTTGCAGGGACCGAACGCGTGCCAAGGTTTTGACGAATTCTAGGTGGGGACGCGGCGCGGGCGCTTCCAGACCCCGCCTCAGCCGGGCGGCAGGCCGCGCGCGGCGGGGGAGAGCGGCATCTGGGCGAGGACGTCCACGGTCATCACCGTCTCGCCGGTCTGGTCGACGACGGTGGCGCGGGTGCGGATCATGCCGCGGTCGGGCTTGCTCTGGGAGCGCTTGAGTTCGGTCACCTCGCGGGTGACGGTGAGCACGTCGCCGGGCCGCACCGGCTTGAGCCAGCGCAGCATGTCGACGCCGATGCCGAGGATCGGGGTGTCGCCGAACGGCTTGGCGCCGACGAAGGCGCGCATCGCCAGGGCGGCGACGTGCCAGCCGCTTGCGATCAGCCCGCCGAAGCGGCCCTCGGCGGCGGCCTCGGGGTCGGTGTGCATCGGCTGCGGATCGTAGGCCGCGCCGAACGCGACGATCTCCTCGGCGGAGACGGCGAACGGCGCGCTGGTCCAGGTTTCGCCGAGGCTGAGATCGTCCCAATAGCGGTTCACGCGCGCCCTCCCGTGGTTGGCTTCCCGTTCGGTGTCAACGGCATATGGGGAGGGCGCGGCGCGTTTGTCAGGCGGCGGCCTTCGCCGATTTGGCGACCTCGGCGAGGAGGTCGCGCACGCCGCTCTCAAGGAACGAGAGGGTCGCGGCGTCGGCGAGACGGTCGTCCTTCACCTTCTCGTGCACCAGGCCGATGACGATCTGCGGGCGCGCGAGCGGCTTCGCGCCGATCGCGTGCAGGGTCTCGTTGAGGCCGGCCTGGGCGCGCGCGCCGCCGGTGAACGCGGGCGACGAGGTGAAGGTGAGCACCGGCTTGCCGACCAGGGTCGAGCGCCCGTAGGGACGCGACGCCCAGTCGAGGGCGTTCTTGAGCACGCCGGAGACGCCGTAGTTGTATTCGGGCGTGGCGATGATCAGGGCGTCGGCCTCGCCGATCGCCTGGCGCAGCGCCGCGACCGCGGCCGGCGGGGCGTCGGAATCGAGGTCCTGATCGTAGAGCGGCACGTCGTTGAGGGGGAAGAGGCTGACCTCGGCCACCGCGGCGAAACGCTCGGCGAGGGTGGCGAGCACGGCGGTGTTGAACGAACCGCGGCGCAGGCTGCCGGAAATTGCGAGAATCTTGGGCTTCATCGGAAAACGCTCCTGGAATCGGACATCTTTCCTGACCCATCTAGACGGATTTCCGCCGGATGCAAGCGCCGCCGTTCGACATTTCGTTTCGAGGCGATATGAAAAATCCCGTTTTCTCAACGGGATGCCTGCGATCATCCGGCGTCCGGCAACGGTGTTTCCCGTTCGGCGCAACGCTCGGCGTCGGGCGCCGGCGGTTCCGGGCCGAACACGCTCATGCCGCCGAAGGCGGGCGAGCGGCGGCGTTCCTCCGCGACCACGGCGTCGAACCCCGGTCCGCGCGCGGTGCGTTCGAGGCGGCGGCTTTCGGCGTCGAGGCGCTTGAGCGCGGCGCTGCGGTCGTCGTTGCCGAGGCGCGCCTGGGTCACCGCGCCGCGCAGCACCTCGATGGTGCGGTCGTAG
>QKGW01000590.1 GCA_003250275.1 Alphaproteobacteria bacterium | reverse complement strand
CTTCGTGCAGGTGACGGTGGAGACCACCGGCACCCTGCTCGTCGGCGCGGAGATCGCCGCCGCCGCGACCGCGCTCCAGGCGCTCGGCATCGACAGCCTCGGCCTCAACTGCGCCACCGGCCCGGCGGAGATGGCGAAGCACGTGAAGTGGCTTTCGGAGAACTGGCCGGGGCTGATTTCGGTACAGCCGAACGCGGGCCTGCCGGAACTGGTCGACGGCCAGACCTTCTACCCGCTCGCGCCCCTGGAACTCGCCGACTGGCACCGCCGCTTCGTCACCGAGGACGGCGTCAACCTGATCGGCGGCTGCTGCGGCACCCGCCCCGAGCACATCGCCGCGATCGACGCGATGCTCAAGGACCTCGGCAACGGCCACCGGCCCGCGCCGGTGCGGCGCAGCGTCCACTGGGTGCCCGCGGTCGCCTCGCTCTATTCGGCGGTGCCGCTGCGCCAGGAGAACGCGATCCTCTCGATCGGCGAGCGTTGCAACGCCAATGGCTCGAAGAAATTCCGCGAGTTCCAGGACGCCGAGAACTGGGACGGCATCATCGGCATGGCGCGCGAGCAGGTGCGCGAGGGTTCGCACACCCTCGACGTCTGCACCGCCTTCGTCGGCCGCAACGAAATCGCCGACATGACCGAGGTGGTGGGCCGCCTGCGCGGCTCGGTCGACGCGCCGCTGGTCATCGACAGCACCGACACCAAGGTGATCGAGGCCGCGCTCAAGCTCTACGGCGGCAAGGCGATCATCAATTCGATCAACTTCGAGGACGGCGAGCACGAGGCCGAGGAACGGCTCAAGCTCGCGCGCAAGTACGGTGCGGCGGTGATCGCGCTGACCATCGACGAGACCGGCATGGCGAAGGACGCGGCGGGCAAGCTCGCGATCGCCAAGCGGCTTTACGAATTCGCCTGCGTCAAGCACGGCCTGCCGGCGTCGGACCTGCTGTTCGATCCCCTGACCTTCACCGTCTGCACCGGCAACCCGGACGACCGCCGCCTCGCGCTCGAAACCCTGGATGCGATCGCCGCGATCCGCGCCGAGATGCCGGACTGTCAGATCTGCCTCGGCCTCTCGAACGTCTCGTTCGGCCTGAAGCCGGCGGCGCGCCACGTACTCAATTCGGTGTTCCTCGACCTCGCGGTGAAGGCGGGGATGACCTCGGCGATCCTCCACGTCTCGAAGATCATGCCGTTGCACGCGATCCCCGAAGCCGAGGCGAAGGCCGCCGAGGACCTGGTGCTCGCGCGCGGCTGGGAGGTGGGCGACCCGCTCTCGGCGTTCATCGCCCTGTTCGAGAACAAGGACGAGGCGGCGGCGGAAACCCGCGCCGAACCGGCGACGGTCGAGGAACGGCTGATCCGCCGCATCGTCGACGGCAACCGCGTCGGCCTCGACGCCGACCTCGCCGAGGCGATGAAGGTCCACAAGCCCCTGGACATCATCAACACCTTGCTTCTGGAAGGGATGAAGACGGTCGGCGAGCTGTTCGGCTCGGGCAAGATGCAGCTGCCCTTCGTGCTCCAGTCCGCCGAGACGATGAAGTCGGCGGTGGCCTACCTGGAGCCGTTCATGGAGCGGGTCGAGGGCCAGGAGAAGGGCACGATGGTGCTCGCGACGGTGAAGGGCGACGTCCACGACATCGGCAAGAACCTCGTCGACATCATCCTCACCAACAACGGCTACAAGGTCGTCAACATCGGCATCAAGCAGCCGGTCGAGGACATCCTCAAGGCCGCCGAGGCGCACAAGGCCGACGTCATCGGGATGTCGGGCCTGCTGGTGAAGTCGACCGTGATCATGCGCGAGAACCTGGCCGAGATGGCGCGGCGCGGCCTGTCCGTGCCGGTGATCCTCGGCGGCGCGGCACTGACCCGCAAGTACGTCGAGGAGGACTGCGCCGACGCCTACGCCACCGGCGGCCGCGTCGCCTACGGCAAGGACGCGTTCGACGACCTCGACCTGATGGCGAAGGTGATGGACGGCAGCTTCGACGCCTACCTCGCCGAGCGCCGGGCGAAGCGCGCCGGGCGTCCCTCCAACACCCGCCGCGAACTCGGCCGCGCCAAGCGCCCGAGCGAGCGCCCGGTCGATCTCGAAGCGCTGGCGATCCGCCGCGCCGAGCTCGCGGGCCAGGCCGAGGTGCCGAAGCCGCCGTTCTGGGGCGCGCGGATGATCGAGGAAGTGCCGCTCAAGGCGCTGATCCCGTTCGTTAACGAGCGGATGCTCTACCAGTTCCAGTGGGGCTACCGGAAGCAGGGCAAGACCCTGGCGGAGTGGAAGGACTGGGCGGCGAAGGAAGTCCGCCCGGTGTTCCACGACCTCGTCGCGCGCTGCGAGAGCGAGGCGATCCTGAAGGCGCAGGCGGTCTACGGCTATTGGCCGTGCGCGTCGGAGGGCGATTCGGTGATCCTCTTCGACCCGGAGAGCGGCGTGGAGGTCGCGCGCTTCGCGTTCCCGCGGCAAACCGGCGAAGACGGCCTCTGCATCGCCGACTTCTTCCGCGACGTCGCCTCGGGCGAGCGCGACGTCATCGGCCTGCAGGCGGTGACGGTCGGCGCCAAGGCCTCGGAGACCGCGCGCGAGTGGTTCGCGCAGGACAAATACCAGGACTACCTCTACCTCCACGGCGCGTCGGTCGAGCTCGCCGAGGCGATGGCGGAGTACACCCACAAGCGCATCCGCGCCGAACTCGGCTTCGCCGCCGAGGACGACCGCGACATCGAGAAGATGCTGCAACAGGGGTATCGCGGCTCGCGCTATTCCTTCGGCTATCCGGCGTGCCCGAACCTCGAGGACCAGGCGGCGCTGCTCCGGCTTCTGGGCGCGGAGCGCATCGGCCTCAAGCTCACCGACGAGTTCCAGCTCGATCCCGAGCAGTCGACCTCGGCGATCGTGGTGCTGCATCCGCAGGCCAAGTACTTCGGGGTGTGATAGACCCTTGTCGTCGGGCGCTCATGGTCTCACCATGGGGGCCCGGCGACTCCCCACCGGCACCCGACGGACGACACCATGGAGGACTTCAGCGCAACCCCCGAAACCGTTCTCGCCACGGCGCGGCGCGCCGGCGAGGCGATGACGCAGCACGGCGTTTTGCCGCACCCGCGCAACTACGCGCTGTGGTACGCCTACTGCGCGGGCACGATGCTTCCGCTCAACCGCGCGATCGACGCGGCGATCGCCGCCGGGCAGCCCTTCACCGAGGCGCGCTGCGCCAGCCTCCACGCGCGCTTCGTCGCCGATCCCGAACCCGATTCGGGGCTGGAGGCGGCGAGCGAAAGCGTGCGCCAGAGCGTGCTGCGGGCGATGGAATACGTCGGCACCGCGCACCGCACCGCGAGCGACTACGGCCGCACCATCGAGGCGGTGTCGGATCGCCTCTACGCGGGCGAAACCGACGACCTCGCTTTGGTGCTGACCCAGGCTGCCGAGGAAACCCGCCGCTTTGTCGACGCCAACCGGTCGCTCGAACGCAACCTCGCCGCGTCGTCGCGCGAGATCGCGCAGGTGCGCGAGCATCTCGAAGCGTTGCGCCGCGCCGGGCGCAGCGACCCGGTCACCGGGCTCGCGGCGGCGCGGGTGTTCGACATCGCGCTCAAGGAGCACGTCGTCCTCGCCGCCCACGACCGCCAGCCGCTCGCGATTCTGATGATGGAGGTCGACAACTTCGCCGATTTCCGCGACGGCTTCGGCGAGGCGATGGCGGATCAGGTGCTGCGCCTGATCGGCCGCGCGATCACCGAGAACGTCAGGGGTCAGGACACCGTCGCGCGCCACGGCGAGCGGAACTTCGCGGTGATCCTGCCGGATACCGGGCTCGACCAGGCGGAAGCGACCGCCGAGACGATCCGCGCCGCGCTCGCCGCGCGCAGCGTCGTCAACCGCCGCACCCGCGCGAGCCTCGGTCAGGTGACGCTGTCGCTCGGCATCGCCGAACTGCGCGCGGACGAGAGCCACGCCGATCTGCTGCGCCGCGCCGCCGCGGCGGTGGACGAGGCCAAGGCGGGGGGCAGCAACCGGGTGGTACGGGTGGATTAGTCGAAGGAATAGGGTTTCTTGGGAGCCGCCACGTCGATCTTATCGCTGAGGTCGGTGCGCAGTTTGGACGGCTCGCTCTCCGTCTTGCGCGACAGGAAGCGGAGCGCCAGTGCCTTGTAGAGCGGGTGCGGGCAGACCATTCGTGAGACGCCGAAGGCGAGGAAGGATGTCGCCATCAGCGGCACGATCATGCTGTGGTTGCTGGTCATTTCCATGACGATGACCGCCGCGGTAATCGGCGATTGCACGACGCCGGTAAAATACGCCGCCATGCCGAGAAGAATGCAGGCATTGTGCGGGATGTCGGAAATGTAGGGGGCGACGATCGACCCCAAGCCGGCTCCGGCAGACAGCGAGGGCGAAAACAGGCCTCCCGGAATGCCGCTGAGGTAAGAGACCGCGGTGGCGAAGATCTTGAGCGGGAAGAAGGCCCACGACATCGTTTCGTTGTCGAGCATCGCGCGCGCTTCGAAGTAGCCGGTGCCGTAGGTGGTGTTGCCGGAGAGAACGCCGATGCACGCGAGCGCGAGCCCGCAGACAAGCGCGAAGATCACCGGCCGTTTGCGCGCGAGGCGTCCGAGCGCGCCGGGGAGGCCGTTCTGGCTTGCGCCGATCAATAGGCGCGAGAACAAGCCGCCGGAAAGGCCTCCGACGATGCCGATGACCGCGACCGCGAGCCAGCCGCTGCCGATATCGAGGACGGCCATGGAGTGGCCGAAATAGGGAGAGTTGCCGACCAGCGCGAGCGAGGTGATGCCGGAGAGGATCACCGCAGTCATCACCGTGCCGCTGGTGCGGGCCTCGTAGGAACGCGTCAGTTCCTCGATGGCGAAAACCACGCCCGCGAGGGGCGTGTTGAATGCGGCTGCAATGCCTGCCGCGCCGCCCGCGACGGTCATGCTGCGCTCGCTCAGCGGCGAGTTCATCCGAAATATCCGGGAGAAGCCCAGCATCAGCGAGGCGCCGATCTGGACCGTCGGGCCTTCGCGTCCGACGGAAGCGCCGGCCGCGAGGCCGATCGAGGTGAGGACGATCTTCGCCGCTGCGATCGGCAGAGACAGCACACTGCGGCGATGGGCTTCGTCCAGGCTCAGCGCCGCGATGGTCTGCGGAATGCCGGATCCCTGCGCCCCGGGCATGAAGCGGATGGTAATCCAGGCCGCGAAGCCGAGGCCGAGCGGCGTGATGATGAAGGCGATCGAGGGGTGCCAAACCAGCGCGCGATGGAAAAGCTCGAACGAGCGCTCGGTTGCTTGGGCGAATACGATCGCCACCAGGGCGACGGCGATACCGCCGAGCCAGACCGAGAGACGCTTGCTCCAGCGCATCACGAACTGCCATCCCTGGGTTTTCTTGAGGGTTGCGAGGTGGGGAAGGCGCTTGAAGGGGGAGCTGGGCATGTCGGCGCGAGCTTTGCTGGCGAAAGGACAAAGGCTGAGGCTTGTCGCGTTGAACCCGTGGCCCAGTGAAATACGGACAAGCCGAATCGACATCATCTCCGCGCCTGTGCGGAGGTGGGAGCGTTCCGGAATGGAGCCGGGGTATCGCGAAAGTGCAATGCAGTCTAAGGATTGCGGTCTGCCGGGAGCAAGGTATTTCGCCATTCTTTTTGGACATGCAAGGGTGGCGCGGGAGGCGCACATGCGGTCTTTTCTTGCCGGAGGAAGCCGAGATGGGGCACAACACCCTCTCGCATCCGACCGACAGAAAGAGACCGATGACCGATCCGTTCGCCCTCGAAGACGGGTTCGCCCCGCCGCCGCCCTCCGGCCCCTCGCCGGAAGAACTGCTCGCCGGGCTCAACCCCGAGCAGGCCGAGGCGGTGCGCACCACCGAGGGCGCGGTGCTGGTGCTCTCGGGCGCGGGCACCGGCAAGACCAAGGTGCTGACCACGCGCTTGGCCTACCTGCTCTCGGGCGGTTTCGCGCAGCCTTGGCAGATTCTCGCCGTCACCTTCACCAACCGCGCCGCGCGCGAGATGCGCGAGCGCGTCTCGGCGATGATCGGCGATGCCGCCGCTTCGGTCGCGCTCGGCACCTTCCACGCCTTGGGCGCGCGGATGCTGCGCCGCGACGGCGAGCGCATCGGCCTGCCGCGCGACTTCGCGATTCTCGACGCCGACGACCAGCTCCGCCTGATCAAGCAGATTTCCGCCGCGCAGGAGATCGATACCAAGCGCTGGCCGCCGCAGGCGCTGCTCGCGGTGATCCAGCGCTGGAAGGACCGCGGCGTGCCGCCCGACCGCGTCGGCAACGATCCGGGCGCCGAATACGCGGGCGGCCGCGCGGTGGCGATCTACCGCACCTACCAGGCCGAACTCGCGCGCCTCAACGCCTGCGACTTCGGCGATTTGCTGCTCAAGTGCCTCGAACTCTTCCAGGCCGCGCCCGACGTGCTCGAACGCTACCAGCGCCGCTTCCGCTACGTGATGGTCGACGAGTACCAGGACACCAACGTCGCCCAGGGCCTGTGGCTCAAGGCGCTGTCGCGCGGCTGGGGCAACCTCTGCTGCGTCGGCGACGACGATCAGTCGATCTACTCCTGGCGCGGCGCCGAGGTCGGCAACATCCTGCGCTTCGATCACGACTTCCCCAACGCCCGGATCATCCGCCTCGAAACCAACTACCGCTCCACCGGCCACATCCTCGCCGCCGCCGCGCACCTGATCGCGCAGAACGCCGACCGCCTCGGCAAGACCCTGCGCCCGGCCTCGGGCGAAGCGGGCGACAAGGTCGGCGTGCGCGGCGTGTGGACCGGCGAGGACGAAGCGCGCGTCGTCGTCGAGGCGGCGGAGGCGCTGCAGCGCAAGAAGGTGCCGCTCTCCGAGATCGCGGTGCTGGTGCGCGCCGGCTTCCAGACCCGCTCGTTCGAAGAGCGGCTGATGGCGGCGGGGGTGCCGTATCGCGTCGTCGGCGGCCCGCGCTTCTACGAGCGCCAGGAAATCCGCGACGCGGTCGCCTACCTCCGGCTGATCCAGCAGCCCGCCGACGACCTCGCGTTCGAGCGCATCGTCAACCTGCCGCGCCGCGGCATCGGCGAGGCGACGCTGATCCAGGTGCGCGACGCCGCGCGCGCCCGCAACCTGCCGATGACCACGGCCGCCGCCGACATGATCGCCGACGGCGAACTCGCCGCCCGCGCGCGCACCGCCCTCGGCCGCTTCCTCGAAGAGATGAAGGGCTGGCGCACGCTCGCCGCGACCGCCGACCCGCGCACCCTGCTCGGCGAGGTGCTGGAGGCGTCGGGCTACATCGAGATGTGGCGGATCGACAAGTCGCCCGATGCGCCGGGCCGCGTCGAGAACTTGAAGGAACTGCTGGCGGCGCTCGATGAGTTCGCCGACCTCGGCGAGTTCCTCGAATACGTCGCTCTGGTGATGGAGAACCAGTCCGGCGACGTCGCCGAGCGCCTCTCGGTGATGACGCTGCACGCCGCCAAGGGCCTGGAGTTCGACTACGTGTTCCTGCCCGGCTGGGAGGATGGCCTGTTCCCCAACCAGCGCTCGCTCGACGAGAACGGTGCGAAGGGCCTCGAAGAGGAGCGCCGCCTCGCCCACGTCGGCATCACCCGCGCGCGCAAGGGGGTGACGATCAGCTTCGCCGCCGCGCGCCGGGTCTACGGCCAGTGGCAGAACAACATGCCGAGCCGTTTCATCGACGACCTGCCCGACGCGCACGTCTCGCGC
>QKGW01000400.1 GCA_003250275.1 Alphaproteobacteria bacterium | reverse complement strand
GCGGTCTTCACGCCGATGCCCGGCACGCCCGGCACGTTGTCCGACGAATCGCCCGCGAGCGACTGCACGTCGATCACCTTGTCCGGCCCGACGCCGAACTTCTCGCGCACCGCGTCGGCGTCGATCGGCTTGTTCTTCATCGGGTCGAAAAGCTGGATGCCCGGCTCGACGAGCTGCATCAGGTCCTTGTCGGCGGAGACCACCACCACCTCCCAGCCGTCGCGCGCGGCGCGGGTGGCGAGGGTGGCGATCAGGTCGTCGGCCTCGAAGCCCTCCTTCTCCAGGCATTCCACCTGGCACGCCGCGACCGCCTCGCGGATCAGCGGGAACTGCGGCACCAGGTCCTCGGGCGGCGGCGGACGGTGGGCCTTGTATTGGGGGTAGATCGCGTTGCGGAAGGTCTCGCGCTTGGAATCGAAGATCACCGCGAGGTGGTCGGCCTTGAGGTCCGAGATCAGCTTGAGCAGCATCGCGGTGAAGCCGTAGATGGCGTTCACCGGCGTGCCGTCGGGGCGGGTCATCGGCGGCAGGGCGTGGTAGGCGCGGAAGATGTAACCGGAGCCGTCGACGAGGTGGAGAACGCGGCTCACGCCGTCACCTCGACGATCCGTCCGTCGGCGTCGAGCGCGTAGCGGCGGCTGCAATAGGGGCAGCAGACCTTGCCGTCCTTGTCGAGTTCGAGGAACACCTTGGGGTGGCCGAGCGGGCCGCCGCCGCCATCGCAGGCGACGGAGCGGGCGTGGCCGGAAATCTCTTGGGCGGCGGTGTCGGTCATGGCGTTCCTCGGCAAGACTCTTGGTTCCCCGGCAATATAGACCGCGCCGCCGCACGATGCCAGACGCGCTGCCGCACTTGACTTCCGGCGCCGGTGCGCCCTTTTGTTAGGCGCGTTTTCATCCAGGCCGGTCTCATGTCCTCACCACCCGCTTCCGCCATCGTCATCGACAACGTCTCCAAGACCTATCGTCCGCGCGACAGCCAGACGATCAAGGTCGCGCTCAAGTCGGTCTCCCTCGACGTACCCAACGGCGCGATGTTCGCCCTCCTCGGACCGAACGGCGCGGGCAAGTCGACGTTGATCAACATCATGGCCGGACTGGTCAACAAGACCTCGGGCCGGGTCGAGATCTGGGGGCACGACATCGACGTCGACCCGCGTCAGGCGCGCCGCGCCATCGGCGTGGTGCCGCAGGAGCTCAACCTCGATCCGTTCTTCACCCCGCGCGAGACCCTCGACGTGCAGGCGGGCTACTACGGCATCCCCAAGGCCGAGCGCCGCACCGACGAAATCCTCGAAACCGTCGGCCTCTCCGACAAGGCCAACGCGCACGCGCGCACGCTCTCGGGCGGGATGCGCCGCCGCCTGCTGATCGCCAAGGCGATGGTCCACAACCCCAAGATCCTGGTGCTCGACGAACCGACCGCGGGCGTCGACGTGGAGCTTCGCCAGCACCTCTGGAGAACCATTCACGAGCTCAACGCGCTCGGCCGCACCATCCTCCTCACCACCCACTACCTCGAGGAAGCGCAGGACAACTGCTCGACCATCGCGATCCTGCGTCAGGGCGAGGTGGTCGCCTACGAAAGCCGCGAGGGCCTGCTCTCGCGCCTCAAGGACAAGGTGGTGGTGGTGCGCTTCGCCCAGCCCTTCGCCCAGGTGCCCGAGGCGCTCGCACCGTTCCTGCCCGAGATCACCGCGCCCGACACCATGGCCTTCCGCGTCAACCGCGACGACGGCGGCATTCCCGCGCTCCTCGACGCGCTCACCGTGGCGGCGCTCAAGATCCGCGACGTCTCGACGGTCGAGCCGGACCTCGAGGAGGTGTTCCTCCGCCTCACCCGCGACGCCCCGCCGGAACCGCCGCAGGCGCCCCGCGTGGTGACGATTTAAGAGTTGTTTGCCGCCGGACGGATTGCTAAAGTCCGCCCCTCTGCGCACCCGTAGCTCAGATGGATAGAGTGTCGGCCTCCGAAGCCGAAGGTCACAGGTTCGAATCCTGT